>DATGFB010000357.1:0-10069 GCA_035309605.1 Jatrophihabitantaceae bacterium | reverse complement strand
TCGGCGTTACCGGTGCCCTTGAACTCCTCGAAGATCACCGTGTCGCCGGCCGAGCCGGTCTCGACGAGTGCGGTCGCGAGGATCGTCAACGAGCCGCCGTTCTCGATGTTGCGCGCCGCGCCGAGGAATCGCTTCGGCGGGTAGAGGGCGGTCGAGTCGACACCACCGGACAGGATGCGTCCGCTGGCCGGTGCGCCGAGGTTGTAGGCGCGTCCGAGTCGCGTGATCGAGTCGAGCAGCACAACCACGTCGTGGCCGAGCTCGACGAGACGCTTCGCGCGCTCGATCGACAGCTCTGCGACTGCGATGTGGTCTTGCGGGCGCCGGTCGAAGGTCGAGGCGATGACCTCGCCCTTCACCGAGCGCTGCATGTCGGTGACCTCTTCGGGACGCTCGTCGACGAGCACCACCATGAGGTGCACCTCGGGGTTGTTGGTGGTGATCGCGTTGGCGATCGCCTGCAGCACCATCGTCTTGCCCGCCTTCGGGGGCGAGACGATCAGCGCGCGCTGGCCCTTGCCGATCGGCATGACGAGGTCGATGACGCGCGTGGTGAGAATGTGCGGCTCGGTCTCGAGACGCAACCGCTCCTGCGGGTAGAGCGGGGTGAGCTTGGTGAACTCGACGCGGCTCTTCACGCTGTCGGGCTCGACGCCGTTGACGGTGTCGAGGCGCACGAGCGGATTGAACTTCTCGCGGCGTTCACCGTCGCGCTGCTGGCGTACGGCGCCGGTGACGGTGTCACCGCGGCGCAACGCGAAGCGGCGCACATAGGAGTTCGCGACGTACACGTCGTCCGAGCTCGGGAAGTAACCGGCGGTGCGGACGAACCAGGTGTTCTTCTCCTCGATCGAGTCGAGGATGCCGGCGACCGGCACGAGGACGTCGTCCTCGGAGATTGTCGGCTCGACGTCGACGTTGCCCTGGCCCCCGCTCGGCCGCTCACGGTTGCGGCCACGGCGGTCGCGGTAGCGACGTCCGCGGCGGCGGTTGCCGTCGAAGTCGTCGTCGTCGACGCGGTTCTGGCCGCCGCCCTGACCGCCTTGGTTCTGCTGGCCGCCGCCCTGGTTCTGCTGGCGGTTCTGTCCGCCTTGACCGGTTTGGTTCTGCTGGCGGTTCTGGCCGCCGCGCTGCTCGTCGCGGCGCGGAGCGGGCTCGGACTGAGCGGGTGCGGAGTCTGTGGCGGGCGTGCTCGGCGTGGCCGACGCACCGGACACGGTGGTCGCAGTGTCTGCGATCGCGGTGTCGGTGCGGGCACCGTTGGCCCGAGTGGTGCGGGCCGCTGGCTTGGAGCCGCCGCCCTGCGCGGTCTGGATAGCAGCCACCAGATCGCTCTTCTTCATCTTCGTGGTGTCGATGCCCATGCCGCCGGCAAGCTGTTGCAGCTCGGGCAGCAGCATCGTGGAGAGCGAGGTCTTCTTCGCGGGGCGCTTGGCTGGAGCGGCCTCGGCGGAAGGTGCCTGCTCGTAGGTGTCTGTCACTGTGTGTGCGGATCCTTCCGAGGACGGTCGGCGCGCGGGGTTGCGCAGCACGACCGGTACAGCGGATCGAAGCGGTGGGCCGCTCGATCCAGTTCTCCCGGGCAAACGCCGGGAAGCCTGTCGAGAGAGTCAGTGCCCGGACCGCGGCGACGAGCGGCGCTCGTGAAAACCGGGGTGGGGGCGGTGCTCACCGTGTCGTTCGGTGGCTCCTGGACTGACGAGGTAGAGCGTAGACGCTAGGTCTATCACCAGCAACACCAGCCCGTCTCGGCGTGTTCCCGTTCCCGCGGATCAATTCGCCGGGGCGTCGCCGGGCACCTGGGTGACGGCCGTCACCAGGGCGCCGTCGGAGGCAACGGTGAGCTCGAGCGCGCGCCAGCCGTCCGGAGCCGCCGCGCGTGCCGCCTCGGCCTCCTGCGGCGATCGCGTGAGCGCGAGCACGGTCGGACCGGCGCCGGAGATGACCGCGGGGACGCCTGACGCGCGTAGCGCCGTCATCAGTTCTGCGCTCTGTGGCATCGCGGGTGCGCGGTAGGCCTGATGCAGGCGGTCGTCGGTCGCGGCGAACAGAGCGTCGCCGTGCCCGGTCAATGCGGCGATCAGCAACGCCGCACGTCCCGCGGTGAACGACGCGTCCGCGTGCGACACGGTGCCGGGCAGCAGTCCCCGCGCGATCGAGGTGGACGTCTCGAACGGCGGCACGAACGCGATCGGCTTGATCGCCGGGTCGCACTCGAGACGCACTGCGTGCGCCCTCGCGTCGCTCCACGCGACGGTCAAGCCACCGAGCAAGCACGCCGCGACATTGTCTGGATGTCCTTCGATCTCGCAGGCGATGACGAGCACGTCGTCGATCGACAGCAGGTCGTCACCGCCGTCGACGAGGCCGCGCGCGAGCAGGACGCCGGCAACGATCGCCGCCGCGGACGACCCGAGCCCGCGACCGTGCGGTATGCGATTGATACAGCTCAGGCCGATACCCGAGGGCTGCTTGCCGAGTCGCTAGAACACGACGCGCATCGCGCGCACCACGAGATGCGTTTCGTCGCGAGCCAGGTCGGCGCCCTCGCCGCTCACCTCGATCGCGAGGCCGGCCTCGATGACGCGCGCGCTCACGTCGTCGTACAGGTCGAGAGCCAGACCGAGCGCGTCGAAGCCCGGTCCCAGATTTGCGCTCGTAGCAGGCACGCGCACGTGCACGCCATCGGTGTCGAACGCGCTCATCCGAGTCCGAGCGCGACCGCGGCCGCGTGTCCGTCGACCGGCACGGTGATCGGCTTCGGCGCGCCTGCGATCGCCCATTCGGGATCCTTCAAGCCGTTGCCGGTGACCGTGCAGACGACGACCGAACCGGGGTCGAGGCGGTCGTCGTCGGCAGTCATGAGCAGTCCCGCGATGCTCGCGGCAGAGGCGGGCTCGACGAACACCGCTTCGGTGCGCGCGACGAGTCGGTACGCCTCGAGGATCTGCTTGTCGGTGACGGCTGCGATCAGTCCGCCCGAATCGTCGCGCGCCTGTTCGGCGAGCGTCCACGACGCGGGGTTGCCGATGCGGATCGCGGTCGCAATGGTCGTCGGATTCGTCACGGGTGCGCCGTTCACGATCGGTGCCGCGCCCGCCGCTTGGAAGCCGAACATGCGCGGTGTGGTGGCGACGACGCCGTCCGCCGCGTACTCGTGGTAGCCCTTCCAGTACGCCGTGATGTTGCCGGCGTTCCCGACCGGTATGCAGTGCACGTCAGGTGCGCGCCCGAGCGCGTCGCAGATCTCGAACGCGGCGGTCTTCTGTCCTTCGAGT
Organism: Jatrophihabitantaceae bacterium; assembly: GCA_035309605.1. Classification (GTDB taxonomy): domain Bacteria; phylum Actinomycetota; class Actinomycetes; order Mycobacteriales; family Jatrophihabitantaceae; genus DATGFB01. Next base: position 6,791 of record DATGFB010000357.1, on the reverse strand, counting down.
CGATACGGGTTGACCGAGTTGACGAGCGCAACCGGGTAGTCGATCGCGAGCTTGCGGGCGAGCTCGAGGCAGTCGTCGAAGTTGCCGTCGACCTGAAGCAGCTTCGCGCCGTGCACCAATGCCTGCGCCATCTTGCCGAGCGCGATCTTGCCCTGGGGGACGAGCACCGCACACGTCATGCCGGCGCGCACCGCATACGCCGCGGCGCTCGCAGACGTGTTACCGGTCGACGCGCAGATGACCGCCTTGGCGCCCTCCTCGGCGGCTTTCGAGATGGCAACGGTCATGCCGCGGTCCTTGAAGGAGCCGGTCGGGTTGGCACCTTCGACCTTGAGGTAGACGGTGCAGCCGGTGCGCTCGGACAAGCCTCGTGCCGGGACGAGCGGCGTGCCGCCCTCGTACAGCGTGACGACCGGCGTGGCGTCGTTGACGGGCAGCCGATCGCGGAACGCCTCGATGATGCCGGGCCACGGTGCGTAGTTCACTCGGTTCCCATTCTCGTTCCGCAAGACGTCACTCGGTTCCCATTCTCGTTCCGCAAGACGTCACTCGGTCTCCATGCCCTCTACCCGCATCACGCTCGCGACCCGGCGCACGATCGGCATGGTCGAGAGCTGCGCGACGGTGTGGGCGAGCGCGGCATCGCTTGCGCTGTGCGACACGAGCACCAGCGTGGCTGCGTCGCCGCGTCCCTCCTGCCGGACGGTCTGGATGCTGACACCGCTCGCCGCGAACGCGCCCGCGACGCCGGCGAGCACGCCTGGCTGGTCGGAGACGTCGAGTGCGATGTGGTAGCGCGTGCTCACTTCGCCGATCGGCTGGACGGGCAGGTTCGCGTACGAGCTCTCGCCCGCTCCCCTGCTGCCGGTGACGCGATGGCGCGCAACGGCGACGAGATCGCCGAGCACCGCACTCGCTGTCGGCGCACCGCCTGCGCCACGCCCGTAGAACATCAGCGAGCCGGCCGCATCCGCATCGACGAACACCGCGTTGAATGCGTCGCCGACGCCGGCGAGCGGATGAGCGCGCGGGATCATCGCGGGGTGCACGCGCACCGACACGCGTGCACCGTCCGCGTCGGCAGTGCGTTCGCAGATCGCGAGCAGCTTGATCGTGCACCCCATCGCCGTCGCGCTGGCCATATCGGCTGCGGTGACGTCGCCGATGCCCTCGCGGTAGACGTCGGACGCCGTGACGCGCGTATGGAACGCGAGTCCGGCGAGGATCGCGGCCTTCGCTGCCGCGTCGTAGCCGTCGACGTCGGCGGACGGATCGGCCTCGGCATATCCGAGCGCCGTCGCCTCGGCCAGCGCTTCGTCGAAGCCGGCGCCGGTCGCGTCCATGCGCGACAGGATGAAGTTGGTCGTGCCGTTGACGATGCCGAGCACGCGCGTGATGCGGTCACCGGCAAGCGACTCGCGCAGCGGCCGCAGCAGCGGGATGGCACCGGCCACAGCAGCCTCGTAATAGAGGTCGACTCCGCCCTGGGCAGCCGCGTCGTGCAGTGTCGCGCCGTCGTCGGCGAGCAGCGCCTTGTTCGCCGTGACCACGCTCTTGCCGCTGCGGAGCGCGCTCAGCAACAAGGTGCGGGCCGGCTCGATACCGCCGATAACTTCGACGACGAGATCGACGTCGTCGCGCGCGACCAGCGCGGCCGCGTCCGTCGTCAGAAGCTCCGGCTTGACGTCGGTGTGCCGCGCGGGCCGGCGCACCGCGATGCCGGCGAGTTCGAGCGGACGCCCGATACGCGCCGCGAGGTCATCGGCCTGCTCGTCCAGCAGCCGCACCACCTGCGAACCCACAACGCCGCAGCCGAGCAATGCGACTTTCAATGCGCTCAACGCGTCCCTCCGTCCCTCCGGGCCGCACGCAGCGCCTGCGGCGCCGTGAGCGCGGTCTTCGCACGAGTGCTCATCGCGTCGGGTCCAGTTCTGCGTCCAGGCGAAGCAGGTCGGCTTCGGTCTCGCGGCGCACGATGACACGACTCGACCCGTCGCGTACAGCGACGACCGGTGGACGGGGCACGTAGTTGTAGTTGCTCGCCATGCTGCGGCAGTACGCACCGGTGGCGGCGACCGCGAGCAGGTCACCGGGCTGCACGTCGCTGGGCAGCCACGTGTCGCGCACGACGATGTCACCGCTTTCGCAATGCTTGCCGACCACGCGCGACAGCGCGGGAGGCGCTGTGGACACGCGATTGACGAGCGCGCACGTGTACTCGGCGCCGTACAACGCAGTGCGGATGTTGTCGCTCATGCCGCCGTCGACGGATACGTAGTACCGGGTCGCTCCGCCGTCGAGGGTGACCTGCTTGACCGTGCCGATCTCGTACACCGTGATCGCACTCGGCCCGACAATGGCGCGTCCGGGCTCGACCGCGATCCGCGGTACGGGCAGACCGGCCGCCGCGCACTCACGCTCGACGATCGCGAGCAGCCGGTCGACGGTCTGCTTCGGCGTCTCGGGGTCGTCGCCGGCGACGTACGCGATGCCGAGGCCACCGCCGAGGTTGATCTCGGGCACGGCCACGCCGTGTGTGTCGCGGATCGCCGCGGCGAGGGCGACGACGCGGTGCGCGGCAACCTCGAAGCCGGCCGTGTCGAAGATCTGCGAGCCGATGTGCGAGTGCAGCCCGCCGAACTCCAGCGCGTCGGACGCGATCACCTCGGCGACGGCCTGCGCAGCGACGCCTTCGCGCAGCGAGAAGCCGAACTTCTGGTCCTCGTGGGCAGTCGCGATGAACTCGTGCGTGTGTGCCTCGACGCCGACCGTGACGCGGACGAGCACCCGCTGCCGCACGCCGGCCGCCGCCGCGATCTCGGCCAGCCGCGCGATCTCGTCGAACGAGTCCACGACGATGTGCCCGACGCGTGCGTCGACCGCGCGCTGCAGCTCCGCGCGCGACTTGTTGTTGCCATGCACACCGATACGTGCCGGCGGAAAGCCCGCGGCGAGCGCGACGGCGAGTTCGCCGCCGGTGCACACGTCCAGGCCGAGCCCTTCGTCGGCGATCCAGCGCGCGACCGCGGCGCAGAGGAACGCCTTGCCGGCGTAGTAGACGGAGACGCCGGAGTTGGCGGCGACGTAGGCACGCGCGCGTTGGCGGAGGTCGTCCTCGTCGAGTAGGAACGCCGGCGTGCCGTGCTCGCGCGCGAGTTGCGGCACTGCGACACCGCCGAGATGCACGACACCGTCGACGCGCCGAACTGACGCGGGCCAGATCGATGCGTCGAGCGCGTTCACGTCGACCGGTGGCGGCGTGAGATGTGCTTCGGGCAGCACGTCCGCATGGCGCGGCCCGGCCGGATGCGCGGGCATGGGTCTACATCCGTTCCGGCGCGCTGACGCCGAGCAGGTCGAGGCCGCCGGCAAGGACGATGCGCGTCGCGTCGTTCACCCACGCGCGCGTGCGGTTGACGTCCGTGATCGGCTCGTCGCCCTTGGGGATGATGCGGCACTCGTCGTACCAGCGGTGATACGCGCTGGCGAGGTCTTCGAGATAGCGCGCGACGCGGTGCGGTGCGCGCAATTCGGCGGCGGTGGCGACAACGCGCGGGAACTCGCTGAGCGCCGTGAGCAGCGTCGCCTCGAACGGGCTCGTAAGAAGTTCGGGCACGAACACGTCGAGCCCGATGCCGACGTCCGCGGCATTGCGCTTCGCGTTGCAGGTACGCGCGTGCGCGTATTGCACGTAGTACACCGGGTTGTCGTTGGACCGCTTCGTGATCTCGGCGATGTCGAGCGTCAGCGGTGTGTCCGCCGACCAGCGCGCGAGCGAGTAGCGGCCGGCGTCGACGCCGACCAACTCCACGAACTCGTCGAGCGTCACGATCGTGCCGGCCCGCTTCGACAGCCGCAGTTCCTCGTCGCCGCGCATGAGCTTGACCAGCTGGCCGATCAGCACCTCGATCGTCTGGGTAGGGTCGTCGCCCGCGCAGGCAACGATTGCCTTCAGCCGTCCGACGTAGCCGTGGTGATCGGCGCCGAGCATGTAGACGCACTTGTCGAAGCCGCGGCTGCGTTTGTCCAGGTAATAGGCAGCGTCGGAGGCGAAGTACGTGAGCTCGCCGCCGCTGCGCACGAGCACCCGGTCCTTGTCGTCGCCGAAGTCGGTCGTGCGCAACCACACCGCGCCGCCCTCTTCGAATACATGGCCTTGCTCGCGCAGCCGGGCGAGCGCCGCAGCGACCTCGCCCGACTCGTGCAACGAGCGCTCGGAGCGCCAGACGTCGAATTCCACGCCGAAGCGCGCCAAGGACTCGCGCAGCCCATGCACCATCAGCCGCTCACCCTCGGCGGCGAACACGGCCAGCGCGGCGTCGGCAGGCGCGTCGAGAACGTCCGGGCGCTCGGCGACGATCTGCTTCGCGACGTCCGCGACGTAGTCGCCGTGGTACCCGTCTTCCGGGATCGGCTGCTCGCGTGCGGCTGCGTACAGCGACGCGGCGAACTTCGTCATCTGCGAACCGAAGTCGTTGATGTAGTGCTCGGCGACGACGTCCGCGCCGGCCGCTTCGAGGATGCGATGCAGGCTGTCGCCGAGCGCCGCCCACCGGGTGTGGCCGAGGTGTACCGGCCCGGTCGGATTGGCCGAGACGAACTCGAGGTTGATCCGCAGGCCGGCCAGGTCGGCGACGCGGCCGAACGACGAGCCGGTCTGGACGATCGTGCGGGCTATCTCGCCGAGCGCGTCGGCGGCGAGCGTGATGTTCAGGAAGCCGGGGCCGGCCACATCGACGCGCGCGACGCCTTCGGACGTGCGCAGCCGGTTCGCGATCGCCTCCGCGATCTCGCGCGCGGGTCGGCCGGCGCCCTTCGCGAGCCGCAACGCAAGGTTCGTGGCGAAGTCGCCGTGCTCGGGATTCTTCGGCCGTTCGAGCGCGGCCTCGGCAGGCAGCTCGGCCGCGAATTCGCCCGCTTCGACGCATGCCCGAGCCGCCGCGAGCACGACAGCAGACAGTTCGGCGGGAGTCACTAGGCAATCCTAGTGGCCGACTTCTCGGCGAAATTGGCGTCACGACAGGCGCACGGTCCACGAGCTCGGCTGCCGTTCAGAACCAGCACTTACACTCGGCCGTACTAATAAGTAGTGCTCCCCTCCCCGTTCGGTAAAGGCAGGCTCATGGCGCAGCGCGGCAGTCCGCAGAAGTCGTCGGCGAAGGCTGCCCAGAAAGCGACTGCGAAGCTCGGCGGGACGACGAGCGGTGCGCTCCGTCCCGGCGCGGCGGGTGGACGTCCGCCGGTCAAGAAGCCGGGACGCTCGATCGTCAATCAGCGGCAGACGCCGTGGGGACTCATCGTTACGGCGATCGTCATCGTGTTGTTCGCGGGCGGGATCGTTGCCGCGGTTGTCGTCACGCACAAGAGCAAGGCCGCGGCCAACGGCGGCTGCTCGCAGATGATCGGCAGCAATTCCACGAGTTACTTGAACGAGCTCAAGTGCGCCGCCGACATCCAGGGCGTGAAGTTCCAGGCCATCTCCGACCGGCAACACGTCAACGGGGTCGTTCAATACAGCGCCACGCCTCCGATCGGTGGCAACCACTCACCCGTCTGGGCCGACTGCAACGGCCACGTCTACACGTCGGCGATCGCGAACGAGAACGCGGTGCACATGCTCGAACACGGCGCGGTGTGGATCACCTACAAGCCCGGCCTGGATACGTCGCAGATATCGACGTTGAGCTCTCTCGTGATCGGCAACGACCGGATGGCGATGAGCCCGTACCCCGGTCAGACTGCGAACATCTCGTTGCAGGCATGGGGTTATCAGCTGCAGGTCGACAACGCGAGTGATCCGCGCATCCAGAAGTTCATCACCGCGCTGCGCTACAACGCCAAGACCACACCGGAGTACAGCCCGGGTGTCGTATGCAGCGATCCGTACTTCCTGCAGAACCTCAGCAAGAGCACCCCAGGACATCCGATCGACTCATGACGGCCGACGTAGACGCACCGGTGACGGACGCAGCTTCGGCTGAGTCGGTTCCGCCGCGCCGTGCTTCGCTGCGCATTGTGCTCATCGCGATCATCGCCATCGCCGCACTCGCGATCGCGGCCGCCGGTGGGTTCGTGTGGGGACGCGACAGCAAGTCGACGGCGTACGTCCCCGCGGTCGGCTCGGTAGATCTCGGTTTCGCACAGGACATGACGGTGCACCACAGCCAAGCCGTCACGATGGCGAGCTATGCGCGCGACTACACCGACCTGCCTGCGCTCAAGCTGCTCGCGTACGACATCGAGGAGCAGCAGGCGTTCCAGATCGGACAGATGCAGGGCTGGATCGATACCTGGGCCGCGCCCACAACCGACGGCTCACCCATGGCCTGGATGGCCGGGCACGATCACCTGGTGGGCGGGTTGATGCCCGGCATGGCGACGCCCGCCGAAGTGGCGAAGCTGCAGACGCTGCACGGCAAGGCGCTCGACATCCTGTTCCTGCAACTGATGATTCGGCACCACCAGGGTGGCATCCCGATGGCGCAGTACGCGGTGGCGAACGCGAAGCTGGCCTACGTCCGCGACCTCGCACAAGCGATCGTGAACGCGCAGAGCAGCGAGATCATCTCGATGGAACAGATGCTGCGCCAGCTCGGCGGAACACCACTACCCGCGCCCGCGACGCACTGAGTCGACGTCGGCTCGCTTGCTAGGCTTGGCGGGTTTGCCGCCCCCGTAGCTCAGGGGATAGAGCACCGCCCTCCGGAGGCGGGAGCGCAGGTTCGAATCCTGCCGGGGGCACAAGATCGTGTGGCCCATGTCTACTGGGCTGTGGGCACGTCGCGGAACGC
>DATGFB010000356.1:0-4396 GCA_035309605.1 Jatrophihabitantaceae bacterium | reverse complement strand
CGAGCGGTCGTGCGTCGTCAACAGCAGACCGTGCCGGCCCTGCCGCGCGTGGTTGTGGTCGATCTGCAGCGCGAGCGTCGACTTGCCGCAGTCCATCGGTCCGTAGAAGAACTTCAGGTGCGCCGGCATCGCCTGGCTGCGCCGGTCGCCGGACGCGGGCACGGAAGCGAGGGCGCCCTGGCGCGGGTGCGGGTCGGCCACGGAGGATCAGGCTAGCCGCGCCACTGCCCGCGCTCGACCAGGACGTCACGCAACACGTCCGCCGCGTCGGTCATGACACCGTCCACGCCCGCGTCGAGCACGCGAATCATCTCGGCGCGGCGGTTGACCGTCCACGCATGGACGTGCAGGCCCGAGGCGTGTGCCGCGTCGATGTAGCGGGCATCGACGAAGATGCGGCGGCCGATCCGGGCCGGCACCTGCGCGCACTGGGCCGATCCACGCGGGCGCCGGCCGACGCGCAGGCCGAGCGCCGCGGCGGGGCCCAACGCGGTGCACAGTCGCGGGCCGAGGCTGCGTCGCACGGCCGAGATGCGCGCGTCGGCGAACGCGGCCACGCACACTCGATCGATCGACCCGGTGCGCCGGATCGCGTCGATGACCGGTCCGACACACGCCTGCGCCTTGACGTCGATATTCACCCGGGTGTGCGGCCACGCCGCGATCAGATCGGTCAGCATCGCGATCGGTTCGCGTCCGGCGATGCGGGCGCGGCGCACGTGCGCCCATGGCAGGTGGTCGACGCGGCCCTGCATGTCAGTGATGCGGTCGAGTCGGCTGTCGTGGAAGGCGAGCGCGACACCGTCGGACGTGACGCGGACATCGGTCTCGAGATAGACGTAGCCGAGCGCGACGGCTCGTTCGAACGCACTCATCGCGTTCTCGCAGCCGTCGGGCGCGAAGCCGCGGTGCGCGAACGCAAGCGGCGGCGTCCCGTCGAGAAAGCGCGCGGAGCGGTCAGGCGCGGGTGACTCCCACCACGTAGAAATGGCCGTCGGACTCCTTAGCGGTCGTGACCTCGAGCCGGGTCACTCCATCGGTCGAAGCGAACTCGATCACGGTAGCCCGCACGTCCGTAGTGAGTGGCGCGTACAGCTTGCCTGCGATCGCGCGGGTCATCGATGCGGCGACCGCCGTGCGGTAGACGCAGCTCTGCGCGGTCGGAACGCCGCTTTCGGCGGCACCGATGTACGTCGTCGCCGCGACGAGGCCGTTGCTGGCATGCGCGCACAGTGCTGCGCTCACCTGCCCGGCCGGCGTCGTGGCCGTCACGCTCGTCGAGGCCCCGCTGACGCCGGCCGGCGCGGTCGAGGCGGCAGCGGGCGCGCCCACGCCATGTTCGGCCGAGCCCGAGTGCGCTACGACCAGGTACGCGACCTCGCCGCCCAAGACTGCGGCCGCGGCTGTCGACCCGGCGATCGCGCGCTGCTTCGTCGGCGTGATCACTTCAGCTGGTTGCGCAGCAGCTTGCCGGTGGCGTTGCGCGGCAACTCGGCCATGAACTCGACGTCGCGCGGCACCTTGTGCCGCGCGAGGTTGACGCGCACGTGCTCACGAATGGCGTCCGGGTCTATGTCGTAACCGTCGCGTACGACGACGAACGCCTTCAGTCGCTGACCGAACTCCTCGTCCGGCACGCCGATGACCGCGGCATCGGCGACGGCCGGGTGCTCGACGAGCAGACCTTCGACCTCGGCCGGGAACACGTTCTCGCCGCCGCTCACGATCATGTCGTCGTCGCGCCCGTCGATGAACAGCAGACCGTCATCGTCGAAGTGCCCGACATCACCTGTCGACAGCAACCCGTCGATCTCTTCCTTGCTGCCACCGCCGGTATAGCCCGAGAAGCGCAAGCCGCTGCCGACGAAGATGCGTCCGATCGTGTTCGGCGCGGTGATGCGCCGGTTGTCCGTGTCGTAGAGCGAGACCCGGCAGCCCACCGGCGCCCGTCCGACCGTGCCGGGTGCCTTGCGCCATTCCTCAGGCGTGGCGACGGTCGCGACTGCGACCTCCGTCGAGCCGTACAAGTTGTAGATCACGTCGCCGAAGAGTTCCGTCGCGCGGTTGCCGACTTCAGGCGGCAGCGCCGAGCCTGCGCAGAAGATGATGCGAAGCGCGGACGTGTCATACGAACGGATCTCGTCCTCGGGCAGCTTCACGATGCGCTGCAGCATGGTCGGCACCACGACGAGTGCCTCGGCCCGGTGCTCGGCGAGCGCGGCCAACGTGGCCTTCGGGTCGAAGCGCCGGCGCAGGATCGTGGTCGAGCCGAGCGACATCGTCAGCAGGAACTGGGACAGGCCGGTCCCGTGGAACAGCGGCGCTCCGAACAACGTGCGCTCACCCGGCCGCAGCGGGACGCGGTCGAGGAACTGCGCCGCGGCGAACGGCGAGCTGACCTGGCGCGGCGCACCCTTCGGCGTGCCCGTCGTGCCGCTCGTCAGCAGCACGAGACGGCCGATGGACGCCGGCCTCGCCACTTGCCCTCCATCCGCGGCCACGATCAGCGACTCGAGCGTCTCGTGCGAGTCGTCAGCGCCGTCCTCGTCCCATGCGAGATACCGCGGGATGCCATCGGGAACGTCACCGAGGATCTCGGTGAACTCGGTGTCGTAGACCATCGCCGAGACGCCCTCGCGTTCGGCCACCTGCGCGAACTGCGGCTTGGCGAACCCGGTGTTCATGAGCAGCGCGGTCGCGCCGAGCTTGCCCGCGGCGAACATCGCCTCGACGAGCCCGCGATGATCACGGCACAGCAACGCGATCGTGGACGTGTCGTCGAGGCCGCGGTCGCGCCACGCACGCGCCAGCGCGTTCACGCGAGCGTCCAGTTCGGCGAAGGTGAGTGGTCCGCGCTCGTCGATCAGGCCGACGGCGTCCGGATGGTTGTGCGCCGCGATGCGGATCGCGCCACCCACCATGCCCCACGTCTTCAGCATGTACAGCGAGAACGCGATGTGGTCGGGGCGCCGCAGCGGCGCGAGACCTGAGCGGCGGTGCACGTTCGCCTCGAGCGCCGTCGTGGGCAAGCGCCGCAGCTGTTCGAGCGCTCGCGTCATCGCCGGACCGCTCACAGGAAGATGTCCTCGATCAGCTTCGCGCCCGGCGAACCGAACGCGTACTTCGTGAGATCGGTGACGCCCGCGGCGCGCAACACGTCCTCGTCGATGAATGTGTTCCCGGTGCACTCGCGCGCGGGCTGCACCAGGATCGCGTGCGCCGCGTCGGCGACGATCTCCGGAGTGCGGCTGCCGGCCATGCCTTCGGCGCCACCGACGACGTTCTGGATCGCCGCCGTGGCGATCAGCGTGCGCGGCCACAGACAGTTTGCTGCGATGCCGGCGTCGCGTTTGGACTCGGCGACACCGAGCGTCAGCATCGTCATGGCGTACTTGCTCACTGTGTACGGCGCATGATCGCGCAGCCATCGGCGGTCCATGTTCAGCGGCGGTGACAGCGTGAGTACGTGCGGATTGGTGGACGCGGCAAGGTGCGGCAACGCGAGGCTGGTGAGCGTGAACGTGCCGCGCGTGTTGATGTCGAGCATGAGGTCGTAGCGCTTGGCCGGCAGGTCGCCCACGTTCTGCAGCGTGATGGCCGATGCGTTGTTGACGACGACGTCGATGCCGCCGAACGTGTCGACAGTCTTCTGCACGGCGGCGGCGACCGTGTCGTCGTCGCGGATGTCTCCGAGAATGGGCAACGCGGCGCCACCTGCCGCCTCGATCTCGGCCGCTGCGGTGTGGATGGTGCCGGGCAACCGCGGGTCCGGCGCGTCGGTCTTGGCGATGATCGCGACGTTCGCGCCGTCGCGCGCTGCGCGAACTGCGATCGCCAGCCCGATGCCCCGGCTGCCACCGGACATGATGATCGTGCGCCCGGCCAGTGTTGCTTCGTCCGACATCGCCACCCCTTGCGCGCGGCACCCTGCCACCCCGGGCGAATCCTGCCAGCAGTAGCGTCCGAAGCGCGTATCGAGGGGAGCCGACGACGTGCCGACGGTGGACGTGAACGGCCGCAAGCTCGGCTACACGCGCCGGGGGAGTGGCGAACCGCTGCTGCTCGTACCGGGCATGGCGATGCACTCGCACATCTGGGACGAGCCGTTGCTGAGCGCGCTCGAACACGACTTCGACGTCGTCGCCGTCGATCATCGCGGCGTCGGCGAGAGCGATGACGTGCCGGGCGAGTTCTCCGTCGTCGATCTCGCCGACGATGTCGCGGCTGTGCTCGACGTGCTCGGCTCGCAGTCCGCGCACGTGCTCGGTTTCTCGCTCGGCGGCATGGTCGCGCAGGAGCTCGTGCTGCGCCATCCGGACCGCGTCCGCACGCTGATCCTGGCGAGCACGTACGCCGGGGGAGCGGGCAGTGACCTGACCGCGCCTGGTCCGATGGC
>DATGFB010000355.1:0-4684 GCA_035309605.1 Jatrophihabitantaceae bacterium | reverse complement strand
CGCGTGTCGCGTACGGCGTCGTTGTAGAAACGCCGGGCGATCAGCACTCGCTCAGCTGCTTCGCGCAGTTCGCGGTCGGACTCGGGAGGCAACGGCACGGGTCCTGCCATCAGCTCGCCGACGGCACGCCCGACGGCGTTCTCGGCGTATTGCCGATCGCCGGGCGCCCCGATCAACGCGGTCTGCGCGATGTCCTCGTAACGACGGTGCTCGGCACTGATCAGGCCGATCTCCGCTGTCTGCGCGACGTGCAGCAACGCGGCCGCGCGGCGGACCAACTGAGCGTCCATCGCGGCCTGAGCCGCATCGACGCGCGCGTGCAGCCGGTCGAGCCGGGTGGCTGTGAACGACACCCAGCTGGTCAGCAGCACCGCCAGCACGACGGCAAAGACGAACCAGCCGACCGGGAGCACCCGCCGATGCTATGTGACGGGCGTACCGGCGATGGAAAGCTCATAGACCCGCATGATGCGTGCCGCGACGGAGGGCCAGTCATACGGGGCCACGGCGCGTTTGCCGTGGCTGACGAGCTCGGCGCGGCGACCGGGATCGTCGAGGACGCGGGTGAGCGCCGTGCCCAACGCGACCGGGTCGCCCGTGGCGAACAGCTCCCCGGCCGCTCCCCCGTCGAGCACCCGCCTGAACGCCTCGATGTCGCTCGCGACGACCGGCGTACCGGAGGCCATGGCCTCGAGCAGGATGACGCCGAAGCTCTCCTGGCCGGTGTTCGGGGCACAGTAGACGTCGACGCTGCGCAGCATGCTGCGCTTGTCCGGCTCGCTGACCATGCCGAGCAGATCGACCCGGCGGGCCACCTGTGCCGGCAATTGCGCGCGGAATTCGGCCGCCTCGCCGCGACCTGCGACGAGTAACCGCAGTTCGGGCCGGTCGTCGACGAGCTGCTCGAGCGCGCCGACGAGCACGTCCATGCCCTTGCGCGGCTCGTCGTAGCGGCCGACGAACCCGATCGTGCCGCCTGCTCGCGGGTAGCCGGGCAGTGGCGTCGCGGTGGCGAAGTGCGCGACCGCCACGCCGTTCGGGATGACGACCGCATCTCCGCCGAGGTGCTCGACGAGCACCTTGCGCGCGGCCGGCGACACCGCGATGCGCCCGTTGATCTTCTCGAGGAACGGCTGCAGCACCGTGTCGAACATCGACAGGAAGCGGAACCGCGTGGTTGCCGCGTGGAACGTCGCGACCAGCGGGCCGTCGTAGATCATGCAGGTCAGCAACGACAGGCTCGGCGGAGCCGGTTCGTGCACGTGCACGACGTCGAACGCGCCGTCACGCAACCAACGGCGCACCCGCGCGGCCGACACCACGCCGAACTGCAGGCGCGCGACCGAGCCGTTGTAAGGAATCGGCACCGCCTTGCCCGCGATCACGACGTACGGCGGCACATCGGGCAACTCGTCGTCGCCGGGCGCCAGCACGGACACGGCGTGGCCCAGCGAGATGAGCTCCTCGGCGAGGTCGCGCACATGCGCCTGCACGCCGCCCGGGATGTCCCAGGAGTACGGGCAGACGATGCCGATGCGCATCAGACTTCGGCGGCCGCGACCGAGCGCGCCGGCCTCGGTGGCAGATCCGCGAGCCACAGCCGCTGCAGCATGTGCCAGTCGGTCGGGTGTGCCGCGATGTCCTGTTCGAACGCATCGGCCACGAGTTGCGTGCCGGCCACGACCTTCTCGCGCAGCGTGCCCTCGGGCAGCTGGACGGGAGGATGGATGTGTTGCCCCCAGCCGTCGTCGGTGAACCACAGCCCTACCGGCAACAACGCCGCGCCGGTCGTGGCGGCGAGCAACGCCGGCCCACCGGGCATCCGCGTCGGCTCGCCGAAGAACTGCACCTCGATGCCGCTACGGGACAGGTCGCGGTCGGCAACGAGGCACACCGAGCGTCCGGCTCGCAGCCGTTCGGTGAGCACGTCGGCGGGTGGGCGTTCGCCACCCGTGAGCGCGAGCACCTCCATGCCCAGGCTCTCGCGGTACTCGACGAAGCGGTCGAACAGCGATTCCGGCTGCAGGCGCTCGGCGACCGTCGTGAACGGCGCACCCTGTGCGATGAGCCAGATCGCCGCGACGTCCCAGTTGCCCATGTGCGGCAGCGCGATCACGAAGGCCCGCCCGCCGTCCACGACCTCGTGGACGTGTTCGGCCCCCCGGGTGTTCGCGTCCGTGCGTGCGATGACGTCGCGGTGGTCCATCTTCGGCAGCCGGAACGTCTCGAGCCAGTACCGGGAGTACGAGCGCAGCGACCGCCCCACGAGCTGGTCCATGGCCAGCTCGGACACGTCAGGCCCGACCACCCTGCGCAGGTTCTTGCGCAGTTGCCGGGCGCTGGGCCCGTTGCGCACGGTAGCTGCGTCGGCGACCGCGCGAAACGCCCGCTCGGACATGCGCGGCGGCACTGCCTTCAGCACGCCCCAGCCGGCGGCGAACCCGAGATCCACCGCCCGGCCGCGCGCAGCGTCGAGCATCAGCCGTTCACCCCCGCCGCGTCCCGCTGGCGCGACTGGCGGTAGACCGTGGTCAGCCGCTGCGCGACGGTGATCGTCGATGCCGCGACCAGTGCCCACACGGCGATCGCCTGGACGTACGGAACGTGGAACGGTGAGCCGGTCAGGCCGGTGCCGACGAGCACGATGATGAGTCGTTCCGCGCGCTCTGCGATGCCGACCGTCGCGTGCAGACCTGCCGCTTCGGCGCGCGCGCGGATGTAGGACGTCAGCGACCCGAGCACGAGGCACAGCAACGAGCCGAGCAGCATCCAGCGCTGGTCGTGCCGCGCGAAGTACCAACCGAGCGAACCGAACACCGCGGCGTCGGCGATGCGGTCGCTCGTCGAGTCCAGCACTGCACCGAATGTCGACGTGCGGCCGCTGACGCGCGCGACTGCGCCGTCGACGATGTCGAGCATCACGAAGCCCCACACAAGCATCGTGCCGCCGAACCAGTCACCGCGCGGGAACAGCACAACCGCGCTCGTGACAGCACCGACGGTGCCGAACACCGTCACCATGTCAGGCGTCACACCGGCACGCGCCAGCCGGTTCGCCAACGGACCGACGAGCCGGTTGAAGAAGTCGCGAGCGTGAATGTTGAGCACTGCGTGGGATGTCCGATCGGGGTGGCGGCGGGACTCTGCGTCGCCTCACGATATCGGGCGCACGTCCCGGATCTTCGCGAATCGCTTGTCGTGGACAGGACATCGGGTGTCGAATGCCTGGATCGGCTACGTAGCGAATCGCGCGTAGATGATCTTCGTGGGAGGCTGGCGATATGTCGACCAAGAAGGCGACGACGAAGACCGCGGCGCCTCAGTTCGACACCGCCGACCGTCCGGAGAAGATCCGCAACGTTGCGCTCGTCGGTCACTCCGGCGGCGGTAAGACGACGCTCGTCGAGGCGCTGCTCGCCGTCACCGGCACGATCTCGCGAGCCGGCACGATCGCCGAGGGCACGACGGTCAGCGACTCCGACCCCGTCGAGGTGTCGCAACAACGTTCCGTCGCACTGTCGGTGTGCCCGCTGCAGTGGGACAAGGTGGTCGTCAATCTGCTCGACACACCCGGCTACCCCGACTTCACCGGCGAGCTACGCGCCGGCCTGCGCGCCGCAGACGCCGCGCTGTTCGTCGTGTCGTCCACCGAGGAGATCGATCCCATCACGGTGTCGCTGTGGGAGGAGTGCGCATCGCTCGGCACGCCGCGCGCGGTGGTGATCACCAAGCTGGACGCGCCGCGGGCCGCGCTCGCTGGCACCATCGCCGAGTGCCAGCGCGTCTTCGGCGGTGCCGACGGGCAGGACGTGCTGCCGCTCTACCTGCCCCTGCAAGCGGGCGGCGACGCGTGCCCCACCGCGCTCGTCGGGCTGCTCACCCGCACCGTGTACGACTACTCGGCCGGGTTCCCGCCCAAGGAGGCGGCGATCGAGTCGCCCGACCAGGTCGACGGCGACCTCGAGGGTTCCCGCGCGGCGCTCATCGAGGCGATCATCAACAACAGCGAGGACGAGTCGCTCCTGGAGCGCTACCTCGCGGGCGAGGACGTCGGCATCGAGGTGCTCATCGACGACCTCGAGACGGCGGTCGCGCGCGGCACGTTCTACCCCGTCCTGCCGGTGTGCGCCACGACCGGCCTCGGGATCGGCGAGCTGCTCGAGGTGCTGTCCGGAGGCTTCCCGTCGCCGGTCGAACTCGACCCGCCCGAGGTCACCACGCTCGACCGCACGCCCGTCCCGACGCTCAGCTGCGACCCTGACGGCCCGCTGCTCGCCGAGGTCGTACGTACCACCGTCGACCCGTACCTCGGTCGGCTGTCGTTGCTGCGCGTCTTCTCCGGCACGCTCACGCCCGAGACGCTGGTACACATCTCCGGACACGGCAGCGCCGATCGCGGACACCCGGACCACGACGCCGACGAACGCATCGGGCAGTTGCACTCGCCGCTCGGCGCGACACTGCGGCCCATCGAACGGGCGATCTCGGGCGACATCTGCGCGGTCGGCAGACTCGGCATCGCCGAAACGGGCGACACCGTCTCGGACAAGTCGCACCCGCTGCTCATCGCGCCGTGGGACATGCCCGATCCGCTGTTGCCCGTCGCGGTACGTGCAGCAACGCGCGCCGACGAGGACGCGCTCGCGAAGGCACTCGGGCGGTTGACGGCCGGCGACCCGACGGT
>DATGFB010000354.1:0-3532 GCA_035309605.1 Jatrophihabitantaceae bacterium | reverse complement strand
CTGATGCTCGGGCGCGCGATCGCGGCGTTGTGGCGCGCTGTCGCGCGGCTCGTCGGCGGTGTCGCGCGCGCGGCCGGCCGCAATGCCGCGTCGGCTCGCGAGCTCGAACCGGAGCACCGCCGCGACGGCGCCGCGCTCGGCGTGGTCGCGTTCGGCCTGGTCGCGGCCATGGCGATCTGGTTCCACGCGGCCGGTCCCGTGGGCCGCTTCATCGAGTCGTTCTGCCGCGCGTTCGCCGGCAACGGCGCGGTGCTGTTGCCGATCGTGCTGGTGGCGGTCGGCGCGCACATGCTGCGCCAGGCGCCCGAGCCGCAGGCACGCGGCCGGATCGTCGTCGGCTCGGCGGCGCTGACCCTGTCTGTGCTGGGCCTGTTCCATCTCTGGGCCGGTTCGCCGCATCACGCGTCGGGCCGCAATCACGCCGGCGGTCTGATCGGCGGCCTCGCCGCGGGTCCACTCGCCCGCGGAGTGTCCGCGGCGGTCGCAGTCCCGCTGCTGCTCGTCCTCGGTGGTTTCGGCGTGCTGGTGGTGACGGCGACGCCGATCAGCGCGCTCGTCGACTACCTGCGTGGCCTGCTGCGGGGCGGCGGCGCACACGTCGAGGACGCCGTCACCGAGGTCGTCGAGCCCGCGCGCAAACGACGTCGCCGCACTGTCGCCGACGCCGCGCTCGAGACTGCGGGTACCGCCGCGGTCGACACGTTCGACATGGACGAAGACCCGCCCGCGCAGGAGCACGACGAGGAGTACGCGCCGAAGCCGCGTCGGCCGCGCGTACCGAAGCTGCCCGAGCCGGAGTTGCCGCCGGTGACGCGCCCCGTGCAACTGGAGCTCAACAACGGCGCTGGCATGTACACGCTGCCGCCGCTGGCAGGCCTCGCACAGGGCTCGCCGCATCTCGCGCACACCAAGGCGAATGACGCGGTGATCGATGCGTTGCAGCAGGTGTTCGCGGAGTTCGACGTCGACTGTGCGGTCACCGGTTTCAACCGCGGCCCGACCGTCACGCGTTACGAGGTGTCGCTCGGTCCCGCGGTGAAGGTCGAGCGCATCACCAACCTGACGCGCAACATCGCGTATGCCGTCAAGAGCGCCGAGGTGCGGATCCTCAGCCCGATCCCGGGCAAGAGCGCGGTCGGCATCGAGATCCCCAACGCCGACCCTGAGATCGTGATGCTCGGTGACGTCTTGCGCTCACCTGTCGCGCAGCGCGATCACCACCCGATGCTGGTCGCGCTCGGCAAGGACGTCGAGGGCGGCTTCATCGTCGCGAACCTGGCGAAGATGCCGCACCTGCTCGTGGCGGGCGCCACCGGCGCGGGCAAGTCGAGCTGCATCAACACGTTCATCCTGTCGATCCTCACCCGGGCGACGCCGGATCAGGTGCGCATGGTGCTCATCGACCCGAAGCGTGTGGAGTTCGCCGCGTACCAGAACATCCCGCACCTCGTCACGCCGGTGATCACGAACCCGAAGAAGGCCGCGGACGCGCTGCAGTGGGTCGTGCGCGAGATGGAGATGCGCTACGAGGACATGGAGCACTCGGGCGTTCGCCACATCGACGACTTCAACCGCAAGGTGACGAGCGGCGAATTCGTCGCGCCGCCTGGATCTGAGCGTGTCTACACCGTGTATCCGTACTTGCTCGTGATCGTCGACGAGCTGTCGGATCTCATGATGGTGGCGCCGCGTGACGTCGAGGACGCGATCGTGCGCATCACCCAACTTGCCCGTGCGGCGGGCATTCATCTGGTCATCGCGACGCAGCGCCCGTCCGTCGACGTCGTCACCGGCTTGATCAAGGCGAATGTCCCGTCACGGCTGGGCTTCAAGACGTCCTCGCTCGCAGACTCGCGGGTCATCCTCGATCAGCCCGGAGCCGAGAAGCTGCTCGGCAAGGGCGACGCGCTGTTCCTGCCGATGGGCGCGTCGAAGCCGGCCCGGTTGCAAGGTGCGTTCGTCACCGACGCCGAGATCCATTCGATCGTCGACCATTGCAAGGCGCAGCTGCAGCCGGTCTACCGCGACGACGTCACGGCACCGGCAGTGAGCACGAGGAAGGAAGTCGACGAGGAGATCGGCGACGACCTCGACGTGTTCCTGTCCGCGGTCGAGCTCGTCGTCTCGACGCAGTTCGGCTCGACGTCGATGTTGCAGCGCAAGTTGCGCGTCGGCTTCGCCAAGGCGGGACGGCTCATGGATCTGATGGAGTCGCGCGGCATCGTCGGTCCGTCCGAAGGGTCGAAGGCGCGCGAGGTGCTCGTGCAGCCCGACGAACTCCCCGGCTTGCTCTACGCGTTGCGCAACGGTGGCAGCGCCGACGATCTCGTCGCACCGGATGAGGACGAGGACGTGCCGGAGAAGGGCGAATTCCCGAACGCGGTGTGACCTAGCGGCGGTGGCGGGCGAGGTAGAACATCCGCCGCACGCTGAACGGCACGCGGAAGCCGACCAGGCGGTGCCGCCCGGCGTAGTCGCCGGCAGTGGCGATCGCCTCAGGTGCCCAGGCGTGGTCGAGCAGCGAGTCGACGCGGTCTGCAGTGGTCACGACGATCACCTCCGTAGCACGACCGTAGGGGTGAACGCCCCCGATCCGCCGCAGGCGCGCCGCTACAGCTGCAGGAGCATGCGGGTGTTGCCCAGTGTGTTGGGCTTGACGTACTCGAGCCCGAGGAACTCGGCGACGCCGGGGTCGTACGACCGGCGTAGCGCGTCGTAGGTGTCCGGGTCGACCGGCGCGCCCTCGATCTCGACGAAACCGGCGCGCGCGAAGAACTCCACGTGGAACGTCAGCGCGAACAGCCTGGTCAGGCCCAGCCCGCGCGCGGTCACGACCAGTTGATCGAGCAGCGCCGCGCCGATGCCGTGCCCGCGCGAGTTCGGATGCACGGCGAGGGTGCGCACCTCGCCGAGGTCGGCCCACAACACGTGCAGGGCCCCGCATCCGACGACGTCGCCGAGCCGTTCCGCGACGAGGAAGTCCTGCACGTCCTCGTAGAGCGTCACCAGTTCCTTGGCGAGCAGCTTGCGCCCTGATCCGGCGTAGATGTCGATGATCGACTTCAGCACCGGGACGTCCGCGGTCCGTGCGCGACGGACGACGATCTCAGCGGCGGGCATGCGCAGCACGTTATCCGGTCGGCAGAACTCAGGCGGCCCGGTACCGCTGCACAGGTAACCTGCATGCGTGTCGCGTCCGGCCCGAACCGTGTCTGTGGTGACGCTGGGCTGCGCGCGCAACGAGGTCGACTCCGAAGAGCTCGCCGCGCGTCTCGATGCGGGCGGCTGGACGCTCGTCGACGACGAGCAGAGCGCTGAGGTAGTCGTCGTGAACACGTGCGGCTTCATCGACTCGGCCAAGAAGGATTCGATCGACACGCTGCTCGCCGCGGCTGACTCAGGCCGCCGCGTCGTCGCCGTCGGCTGCCTTGCCGAGCGGTACGGCAATGAGCTCGCCACGTCGCTGCCCGAGGCCGCAGCCGTGCTCGGCTTCGACTCCTACACCGACATCGCAGCGCGCCTCGACGACGTC
>DATGFB010000353.1:0-5654 GCA_035309605.1 Jatrophihabitantaceae bacterium | reverse complement strand
AGCGTCGCGAGCAACTGCGGATTGACGTTGCCGGTGACGACATAGCGGCCCGGCGTTTCCTCGACCGCGTCAGTACCGAGCGGCAATGCGGCGAGCAGCGACTCGAGGCGCAGTCCTGGCACTGCGGTGAACCGGATCTGTCCCTCCGCACCGGAGCGGGTCAACTCGGCGGGCGTGCCCGCGGCGACGACGCGGCCGGCGTCGATGACCACCACGTGATCTGCCAGCTGCTCCGCCTCGTCGAGGAAATGCGTGGTGAGCACGACGCTGACGCCGTCGGCGCGGAGCTTGCGGATGAACTCCCATGTGTTGCGGCGAGCTTGCGGATCCATGCCCGCGGTCGGCTCGTCCAGGAACACCAGGTCGGGTCGCGCGACGAGCGCGAGGGCGAGCGACAGCCGCTGCTGCTGTCCACCGGACAACCGCCTGACTTGGGTCTGCGCGACGTCGGTGAGTCCGACCGCGTCGAGCAGCGTCGCGGGGTCATGCGGGTGGGTCGCGTAGGACGCGAACAGCCGTAGCAACTCGTCAGCCCGCGCACTGGTGTAGCCGCCGACGCTGTCCTGCAGCATCACGCCGACCCTGGGTCGCAACGCGGCGGAGTCGGGTGACAGTCCGAGGACGCGCACGGAGCCGCTGTCGGCGCGACGGAAGCCTTCGCAGATCTCGATAGTGGTGGTCTTGCCGGCGCCGTTGGGCCCGAGCAGCGCGAACACGCTGCCACGTTCGACGGTCAGTGACAGGCCGTCGACTGCGCGACGCGCGCCGTATGCCTTGACGAGGTCGCGGACCTCGACGGCGGGCACGACGTCAGCAGACACCCGCACAGTCTAGAAATCAGCCCTCGATACCGGAGGTATCGCCCTCAGGCCAGGTCTGTGCGGGGTCGTGCGCCGCGTTGCGGACGGGTGTCCGCGTGGCGTCGATCCACGCGGGAGGTATCCAGTGCGGGACGCCGTTGATGACCGTGCAGACGTGGCCGAGCTTCTCGAAGCTGCGGTGGTGACAGCCGCACAGCGGCGTGCCGTTCTCGACCGACGTCGGGCCGCCGCTCTGCCATTCGACGATGTGATGTGCCTGCGACCACGCCGCGGGCACGGTGCAGCCGGGGAACGAGCACCCGCCGTCGCGTGCCGCCATCGCAAGGCGCTGGGCGGCGGTGAAGTATCGGTGCGCTGACCCGTAGGCCTCGATGCGCTTGACCGAATCGAGCACGACGGGCTGGATCTGCGCATCCCCGAGCATGAGTTTGACCCGCTCGAGGTTCAGCAATGCGCCGTGGCCGGTTCTGACCAGCCCGTCGCCGGGCGCTCGCGCGTGGTTCGCCTTCTCGACCGGTTGGTGACCCGGGGCGTGAAGTGCCGCGAACTGCGCGCGGCTCATGGTCAGCACGATCGTGGTGGTGACACCGCCCGCCGTGGGCAGCTCACCGTGCGCAGCACCAGCAGGAGCGCGTCGCGCAGGGCATCGTGGCGTCGCTGGCCCGGCGTGCGTGGATCGGGCGTGCCGTCGTGTGCAGGCGCGGGTCGCGCGAGCGGGTCGAGCACGGTCAGCAACGCTTCGCCGGCGATCGGGTCGAGGTGGAACCGGCCCGACACGCACCCGTCCGCGTGCTGGCGAAAA
The DNA here is from genome assembly GCA_035309605.1 of Jatrophihabitantaceae bacterium. GTDB lineage: Bacteria > Actinomycetota > Actinomycetes > Mycobacteriales > Jatrophihabitantaceae > DATGFB01. Next base: position 4,031 of record DATGFB010000353.1, on the reverse strand, counting down.
TCGAGGCAGCGACGCCGTTCTCTGTCTGCGTCGGAGGCGAGGCGGCCGTCCTGGTCGTACGTGTCGTGCAATCGGCGCGCGATCAGGCGCAGCTCCCTCGGCGCGAACCGCTGTGCTTGCTCGAGCAGGAAGGCCTCGATCTGCACGTCCCGTTCGGCCTGTACGTCCAGCGGCGACGCGTCGATGGCTTCGGTGATGACTCGCGCATGCGCCGCCGAGATCGATCCCTGCGCACACGCAGCCGCGGTCTGCCCGAACACCGCCGGCAATCGCTCACCGGTCAGCGTGCGTCGCCACCCCAACTCGATCGCCGCGGCCACCCGCGCCTTCGCCTCACCCGGATCGACCCGCAGCAACAACGAGAGCAACGTCGCCGTATCCCGGCAACCCCGCTCCTGAGCAAGATGCCGTGCGTCGACTTCGGCGACCGCCGCGTGGTCGACGGTCGTCAGGCGGCGCCGCTCGACCTCGACCGCGCGCACCCAATCGAGCAACGCATCGTCAGCCACCTGCCCGACATCGACTGCGCGCAAAGCCTGCACCCCGGCGCGGAACAGCTCGAGCGCCTGCTGCGCCTCGGTCTGCTCCGCGGTCTCAGTCACGAAGTCATCGTATGAACCGGGTCTGACAAAACCGTGCCGCGCTCCAACTACATCTGCTGCAGTGCGAACGCCGCGAGCCGGCGCCACACCCCGGACGGGTCTTCGCCCATCAGCGTGACCTCGTCGGCCCGTGCACGAATCGGCAATCGAACCTCGAGATCCTTCTCGACGCTCCGCATCGCGCGACGGTCCGCCCGATCGGCGACGGTCATGTGCGGGATCACGTCGTCGAACTCGCCCCCGTACGGCGGGTAGTCAGGAAAGCTGCGCCAGATCGAACGGGTCAGCCCGCGAAACCGATCTGCGGGATCGGGAGCAAGCCACAAGACCTCGTTGCCGAACCACTGACAACTCGTCAGCGCGTACTCGAACGCCGGGGTGCCGACGAGGATGGTGCGAAGTTGGTCGACGGTCTTGTCGGTGACATCCGCCGCCGGGATGAACGGGAAGAGGATCGTCACGTGCGCAGGCACGCCGAGACGGGCTACGGGATCCATGTCGAGCCGAAGAGTGCCGACAATTTCTTCCGCCTCCGGAACAGCGACGAGCAGCGCCGTCCGTCCGGAGCTCATGGCCGTACCAGGCGAAGTGTCACCAGCGAACAGTCACCGGGACGAGCCGGCGAACGCGTCGACGTACTCCTGGCCGGACAGGCGCTGCACCGACTCGCGCACCGTTTCGGTGATCTCCCGCAGCGAGCGCGCGGAACGCTCGTCCTCGGCACGTCCGGCGAAGTCCAGCGGTGCGCCGAAGCGGACGGCCACCGGCGCGCGGTGCCAGCGCCGCGAACCCGGCGGCTGAACCTCGCGGGTGCCGACCAGGCCGACGGGCAGCACGGGCGCGCCAGACCGCAACGCGACCCGAGCGACGCCGGTGCGGAACTTGTACAGCCGGCCGTCCGGCGATCGGGTGCCCTCGGGGTAGATGCCCAGCGCGCCGCCGTCGTGAAGCACCTCGACCCCGATGTCGATCACGCCTGCGGCAGACCGGGTGTCGCCGCGTTCGACGGGAACGTTGCCCAAGCCGTGGAAAAAGGCGGCCATGGCCCGGCCCCGGAGGCCCGGCGTCGTGAAGTACTCCGCCTTCGCGAAGTAGAAGATCTGGCGTCGCGCGGCCAGCGGCGTGAAGATCTCGTCCGCGAACGAGATGTGGTTGCCCGCGATGATCACCGGTCCGGTACGGGGCACGTGTTCCAAACCCTCGATCTCCGGGCGATAGAACGCCCGCAACGCGGGCGCCAGGGTCAGTTCGAGGGTGCGATACAGCACGCGCCGAACCTACCGGCCCCCCGGCGACTGACGCGGACCGGGAAATACGTCATAATGGTGTTGTGAAAATCCAGACGACCGACGCTGCGGGCGGCACTGACCGCACGCGAGACGCGGTTGCCCGGACGATCCTGCAGCACGGGCCGCAGTCGGCGGCTGCCCTCGCCGACCGGCTCGGGCTGTCCGCGGCGGGCATCCGCCGGCATCTGGACGCCCTCGTCGCCGACGGCACGCTGACCGAAGGTCCCGCCCGGCCGCCCGCACAGCGCGGCCGCGGCCGCCCGGCCCGGGTCTATGCCATGACCGAGGCCGGTCGCGCAGCGTTCCCCAACGCCTACGACGACCTCGCCGTGACTGCGCTGCGCTACCTGCGCGACAACGGCGGCGAGGCCGCCATCGACGCGTTCGCCGAGAGCCGCGCCGCTGTTCTGATCGACACGATCGGCGCGCAGGTGGAAGCCGCTGAGTCTCCCGCCACACGCGCGGCGGCTCTCGCCGATGCATTGACGGCGAATGGTTACGCTGCCACGTCGGCGACCGCGCCGGCGGGCGTTCAGATTTGTCAGCACCACTGCCCGGTCGAGCACGTCGCGGCCGAGTTCCCCCAGCTGTGCGAGGCCGAGACGCGTGCGTTCGAGCAACTGCTCGGTATCGACGTGCGTCGCCTGGCCACGATCGCGCACGGCGACGGCGTGTGCACCACGCACGTCGCCGTCCGTCCACCGTCCACGCACGAGACCGCCACGTCCCGGAGGACCTGAGATGACGACTGCTCCCGAGCGAACGCTCACCCAGAGCGAGCAGATCGATGCGCTGGGCCGCTACAGCTTCGGCTGGGCCGACAGCGACGTCGCGGGCGCGAGCGCGCAACGCGGACTGAACGAGATCGTCGTGCGCGACATCTCGGCGAAGAAGAGCGAACCGGACTGGATGCTGCAGCGCCGGCTGAAGGCGCTCGACATCTTCGGCAAGAAGCCGATGCCGAACTGGGGCTCGGACCTGTCGGGCATCGACTTCGACAACATCAAGTACTTCGTCCGGTCGACCGAGAAGCAGGCCCAGACGTGGGACGACCTGCCCGCCGACATCAAGAACACCTACGACAAGCTCGGCATCCCCGAGGCGGAGAAGCAGCGCCTCGTCTCCGGTGTCGCCGCGCAGTACGAGAGCGAAGTCGTCTATCACAAGATCAACGAGGAACTCGAGAAGCAGGGCGTGATCTTCCTCGACACCGACTCGGGACTGCGCGAGTACCCGGAGCTGTTCGAGGAGTACTTCGGCTCGGTGATTCCGGCCGGCGACAACAAGTTCGCCGCGCTCAACACCGCGGTATGGTCCGGCGGCTCGTTCATCTACGTGCCGAAGGGTGTGCACGTCGAGATACCGCTGCAGGCCTACTTCCGCATCAACACCGAGAACATGGGCCAGTTCGAGCGCACGCTGATCATCGTCGACGAGGGCGCGTACGTGCACTACGTCGAAGGCTGCACGGCGCCGATCTACTCGAGCGACTCGCTGCACTCGGCCGTCGTCGAGATCATCGTCAAGAAGAACGCACGCTGCCGCTACACGACGATCCAGAACTGGTCGAACAACGTCTACAACCTCGTCACGAAGCGCGCGAAGGCCGAAGCAGGCGCGACGATGGAATGGGTCGACGGCAACATCGGCTCGAAGGTGACGATGAAGTACCCGGCCGTGTGGCTGATGGGCGAGCACGCCAAGGGCGAGGTGCTGTCGATCGCCTTCGCCGGCGAGGGCCAGCACCAGGACGCGGGCGCGAAGATGCTGCACCTCGCGCCACACACGTCCTCGACGATCATCTCGAAGTCGGTGGCGCGGGGCGGCGGACGCACGTCCTACCGCGGCCTGGTCGAGGTGCACAAGGGCGCGCACCACAGCGCGTCCACCGTCAAGTGCGACGCGTTGCTCGTCGACGACATCAGCCGCTCCGACACATACCCCTACGTCGACGTCCGTGAGGACGACGTCTCGATGGGTCACGAGGCGACGGTGTCGAAGGTGAGCGAGAGCCAGCTCTTCTACCTGATGAGCCGCGGCCTGACCGAGGACGAGGCGATGGCAATGATCGTGCGCGGCTTCGTCGAGCCGATCGCCCGCGAGCTGCCGATGGAATACGCGCTCGAGCTGAACCGGCTGA
>DATGFB010000352.1:0-8203 GCA_035309605.1 Jatrophihabitantaceae bacterium | reverse complement strand
GGCCGCCCGTCATGAGCGATCAGCAGTTTGAGCAGGTCGCGCGCCTTGCGCGACTGCCAGGCGTTGGCCGGCACCGGACGTCCGCCGAGCGTCACGGCGAACGCGCCGAGCGTCGTGATCGACGGCACCGAACCGGTGCGGCCGGCCAGCCGGTTGACGAGCAACGTGGCGATGCCGAGCTCAGCCGCACCGCGATCGCTGAGCAGCCGCCGCTGCACGTCGACCTCGGCCGTGTCGCCCGTTGCCGCCGCGATCGCGAGGCGCGCACGGATGGACGCGAGTGGATCGCCGATCTGCTCGCACACCGCCAGCGCCTCGTCGAGCAACGCGATCGTCGGCGGATCGGTAGCGACTGCGCGCAGCTGGATCGCGGCGATCAGCGCGGGGCGGTCGCCGGTGTCACGCGCTTGTGCCTCAGCCTGGCGCGCGAGCCGGTCCACCTCTTCGGGGTGTTCACCGTGCAGCTCGGCCCATGCCTGCGCGACGAGCGCCGCGGGCAACTCGAGGCTGCTCGCCCGCTCGACCGCGTCCCGCGCGTACGCGACGGCCGCGGCAGGTTCTTGCGTGGCGAGCAACCAGGCGAGGCCGAGGTACGCAATCGATGTGGTGTGCGCGTCCCCGCCGGCCTCTGCCATGCGGGCAGCGCGTTCGAACGCGAGCCGCGCCTGCACGTCGTCGCCACCTTGGCGCTGGATCTCCGCGAGCTGCACGAGCGCCGACGCGGCATGCAACGAGCCGAGTGCGGTGTAGAAGTCGAGCGCTTCGGCGGCGGCCGTCCGAGCCGCGTCGATCTCGCCGAGCCGCAGCAATGCCTCCGACTTGTTGGTCAGTGCGAGCGCAGTGAAGAACCGGTGCCCCGCGCCGACCTGCATCGCGCGATCGGCGTGCTCGATCGCGGCGGGGTAGTCGCCCTCCTCCATCGCCCTCGACGCCAGGTTCGCGAGGATGCGTGCGGCCTGCAGGCTGTCGCCCGCGTCGGTTGCGGCGGACAGAGCGACGCGATACGCCTGCGCGTTACGTTCGCGGTCGCCGCGAGACGCCGCGACGAGCGCGATCGCGACCTGCGCCGCAGCCCGCGCGCGCGCATCGCCGCAGCTCAGCGCGTCGGCATCGGCCCGAGCCCCGGCGGCGGCCGCGTCGTCGACGTCGCCGCGGCTCCACAACGCGGACGCGAGCCACGCCGACGCGAGTGCGAGATCGGACGGCTCGCCGTCTTGCGCAGCCGTCAGCACCTCGACCGCGACGTCGACGTCGCCGCGCAGATAGAGCAGCGAGCCGAACCGCCACGCGGCAGCCGCCGGCATGCCGCTCGTACCCGAGCGCATGCGCATGAACACGTCGTACGCGCCGTCCCAGTCACCGGCCGCCCAGAGCGCCTCGCCGAGCAGCACATCGGTCGACGCGTCCACGCCCGTCGCACGCAGTTCGTCGGCCACCCGACGTCCCGCGCCGGACATGACGAGTTGATGACCGCAGCGGGTGAGGAACTCGGTGAGCTCGGCGGCCGAACCCGCGCTGTGGCAATCGAGCGCTTCAGCCAGGCGGTGCTGCTGCTCGAACCACGCGGCAGCACGCTCGCGCCACGTATCCGCGGCCGCCGGTTCGGCAGCACTGAGCAATGCGCCGACAAGCACGTCGGAGACGCGCGCGGCCGATTCGGTGGGCACGAGCAGACCGCGATCGACGAGTTCGGCGAGCGTCGCGGACGATGACCGGACGCCGAGCGCCGCCAGCACTTTCGGCTCTGCCGTGCCGGCGACGGCTGCCGCCGTGAGCAACGCACACGTGTCTTCGGGCAACGCGGCCACGATCTCGGTTGCGAAGTCGCGCCACGGCGCGCTGTCGCCGCTGAGCCGTGCGACGAGATCCGCGCGATCGCCCACCCGCGACATCGCGTCCAGCAGCAGGCAGACCGCGGCAGGCCAGCCACCGGTCCGCGCGGAAATCGCAGCGGCCAGCGTGTGATCGATCGTGCCGAGACGTTGCGCGACGAGGTCGCTCACCTCGTCCGGATCGAACGCCAGCTCCGTCGCACCGATGCGGACCACTTCGCCGCGTCCGGCAGCCTCACCCAGACCCATCGACGGGATGACGCGACCACTGAGAACCACATGCAGCCCGGACGGTGCCTGCAGGCACAGCGCGCGCAAGAACGCGACTGCCCCGTCGTCTGCGGCGATGCGCTCGACCTCGTCGAGGATCAACAATTCGTCGCCACGTCCCTCGACGGCCGCGCAGATGTGCGCGGCCTGCGTCTCGGCGAGCGCGACCGGGTCGTCGGCGCCGACGACCACGTCTTCGATCGGTGTTCCGCTCTCGACGCGCAGGGCGCTTCGGACACGCGTCACGAGATCGTCGAGGCTCCGGTCCGTGCTGCCGAGCTGGACGACGACGCCCTGCAGCCCGTCGAGCGCGGTCGACTTGCCGTAGCCCGGTCCCGCCGCGATCAGGACGACGCGGCGCTGCCACGCCGACGCGAGCAGCTCGTCCACGCGCGGACGCCGCAGGGTCGCGCGGCTCGGCGCGGTGCGAGTCGTCGCCGGGTCCATAAGGCTCCCTAGATCGGCGCGAGGCGCGGCCATTCGATCACACATCGTGCGTGCATGGGGCGATCGCCCAAAGATCGCCTTAAGCCAGCTGAAATCGGGCACGTCTAGCGTTCGCGATCGGGGGACGGCGGGAGGTCCTCCAGGACCGGTGGGACCTCCCGCCGAGTTGTAGCCGCGCCGGCTCGCGTCAGATTTCGATCGCCAACCGAGTCCCTCTTCGCGTACAAGCACGCCCTTGCCGGGTGCTGCCCGCGAACCCCAAGGGGACTCCTCCCATGCCATCCCATGCCGCACCGACGCGCCGGCCCTGGTCGAGGCGACTTGCCGTCGTCGTCGTGCTGCTCGCCGCGACGAGCCTGAGCTTCGCGCCGTCCGCGGGCGCCGCGACACCGACGTTCGGACTGGGCGCCGGCTTCGACGGCACGAAGCAGGGCACCTCGCAGGCCTGCCCGATCACCGGAAGCGGCGGCGACAACACCGCACACGACGGCGTGGTGTGCACCGGCTCGTACACCGTGACCCAGGCCGACATCGACAACGGGTCGATCGACGACACGGCGACGGCGACCGGCACGCCGCATGTCGGCAGCGCGGTTTCCGCGACGAGCTCCGCGAGCGTCACCGCGACGCAGAGCCCGGCCCTCACGGTCGTCAAGTCGGCCGCGCAGCAGAGTGTGACCGCAGCCGGTGACGTCGTCGACTACTCGTTCGTGGTCACGAACACGGGCAATGTCACGCTCGACGCGATTTCTGTCGTCGACGCGCAGACCTCGCCGGCCGCAGCCCTGACCAGCGGCCCGACCTGCCCGCAGAACGCACTCTCCCCAGGCACGTCCGAGACGTGTACCGCGACGTACACCGTGTCCGCCGCGGACATCGCGCACGGATCGATCTCCGATTCGGCATTCGCACTCGGCACGGCACCCGACGGCGATCCGGTCACATCCGGCTCGTCCGCACTCACAGTTCGGGTCGAGCCGGCCGCGCGCCTGGCGACGACCGGATCGCCGCTGCTCAGCGAAGCCGGCTACGCCGTGGGCCTACTCGTTCTGGGCGCGCTCTTCCTGGCGGCCGGCGCGCGACGGCGCTACGGCCCCGCCGGCCGGGAGAACGACGTATGAGACCGCGAACCCCCGCAAGCGCGATCACACTGCTGGCGGTACTCACGGCGTGCGGAGGCGGCGCGAACCATGCGCAATCGACCGGCACCGTGGCCGCGCCGCAGCCGAGGGCAACCGTGACGATGCACGGTGGCGCACTGGTTCCGTTGAACGTCCCCAACCAGGTTGCGGCTCGCCGTGACGTGTCGATGGGCAGCTGCACCGGCGACCAGAACAGCTGGCGCGCCGCCGGCACGGCGACCAACGCGGCGGGCGCGTCCGTGACGTTCGAAGTGACGGTCTTCTTCACCACGCCACGCGCCACTGTGCTCAGCTCGGCAACGACCAAGGTCACTGCCGCCGCCCACGACAGGGCACCGTGGTCGGCGACCAGCAGGTTCCGGACCGGAGGCGCCGTGCGCTGCGTGCTGCGCGGCGTCGCCGTCGTGCGCTGACGACGTCAGCTCTCGCGCGAGCTGCCGGGTCGTTCCAGGCGGGCGATGAGCGCCTCGCCGATGCTGGCCAGTTGCGCGACCTGCTCGTCGGTGAGCGGGTCGATGAAGTGCTTGTGCACGGTTTCGACATGGCCGGGCGCAGCCTCTTCGAGCGCGGCGAAACCGCGGTCGGTCAGATGCGCGAGCTGCCCGCGCCGGTCGGACGCGCAATCGATGCGCTCCACCCACCCGCGTTCCTCGAGGCGCGCAACGGCATGCGAGAGCCGGCTGCGCGACGACCGGGTGAGGTCGGCCAGGCGGCTCATCCGCATCATTCGATCGGGTGACTCGGAGAGGCGTACGAGGATCTCGTAGTACCCGTGCGGGATTCCGGCGTCCTGCTGCAACTGCCGGTCGAGCGTGTCGAACAGCAAATTCGTGGCCTCGAGGTAGGCGCGCCAGGCCCGTTGTTCGTCCGCGGTGAGCCAGCGCGTCTCGGTCATGGCTAAAGGGTAAGCGTTCGGCACGGGTAGCAACTATTGAATGCTCAACTATATTGGTGTAGTCTTCATCACGAGCGGCAGGAGGAGCCATGGCGATCCATCGCCTCAACCACGCGGTGCTGTACGTCCGCGACGTCGAGCAGAGCGTGGCGTTCTACCGGGACGTACTCGGCTTTGCGCCCATCGAGGGCATGGCCGGCCTGCGTGGCGCCTCGTTCCTGCGCGCGCCGGGTTCGACGAACGATCACGACCTGGGGCTGTTCGAGATCGGGCCGCAAGCGGCGCCGAGCGGCGCGGGGCGCACGTCCGTAGGGCTGTACCACCTCGCGTGGGAGGTCGACACACTGCGCGATCTCGAGGACCTGTCCGGCAAGCTCGCCGCGGCCGGGGCACTCGTCGGCGCGTCTGATCACAGCACGACGAAGTCGCTCTACGGCCAGGACCCGGACGGGCTCGAGTTCGAGATCGCGTGGATCGTTCCCGCGGACCAGCTCGATGACGCGACGATCGCGGGCCGTTCACGCATCCAGCCGCTCGATCTCGGCAAGGAGATCGCGCGCTACGGCGCCGACACGCACGGCGGCGTCGGCATCAGCCGCTCGCTCGCCCCGACGTCCTGACCTCAATTCCGCGTTAGCTCGCGCGTGGGCGCGGGTACCTCTCGATGGACTGCGTGCGCGATCAATCCGGATCGCGACGGTGCACCCGGGGGGTGGGTCATGCTCGGCCTGATCATCGCTCTTGTCGTCATCGGACTGATCGCCGGCGCCATCGCGCGACTCATCGTTCCCGGCCGGCAGGCAATCGGCATCGGCGGGACCATTCTCGTCGGCATGGTCGGATCGTTCGTCGGCGGCTTCCTCGGTTACGTGTTGTTCCACCACAACGCGAGCGAGGGTGCTTTGCGGCCTTCGGGAATCATCGGCTCGATCATCGGCGCCGTGATCGTGCTGCTCATCTGGCAGCACTTCTCCGGCCGCGGCCGCATGTCGCGCACCTGGTAAGTCGTGCGCACAACCGGGTGACGACCGCTCCGTAGACTTTGCCTGGTGACCAACGCTCGTCCCCGTGCGCTACTGCTCGAACAGATCCACGCCGACGCCGACGAGATCCTGCGCTCGTCGGGATTCGACGTCGAGTCGGTCGGCCGCGCGCTGGACGAGGACGAGCTGATCGAACGCCTCGAGGGCGTGAGCATTCTCGGCATCCGTTCGAAGACCCACGTCACGCACCGAGTGCTCGACACCGCACCGCAGCTGATGGCGATCGGCGCGTTCTGCATCGGGACCAATCAAATCGAGTTGGGTGCCGCGTCAGAGCGAGGCGTCACCGTATTCAACGCGCCGTTCTCGAACACGCGATCGGTCGTCGAGCTGGCCATCGCCGAGATCATCTCGATGACGCGGCGGTTGACAGAGAAGAACGCGTTGATGCACGACGGTGTGTGGGACAAGTCAGCCGAGGGTGCGCACGAAGTCCGCGGACGCACGTTGGGCATCGTCGGCTACGGCAACATCGGCACGCAGCTGTCTGTGCTCGCTGAGAATCTCGGCATGCGCGTCGTGTTCTTCGACACGGCCGACCGGCTCGCGCTCGGCAACGCCCGTCGCTGCCTGACGCTTTCCGAACTGCTCGCCGAGGCCGACATCATCACGCTGCACGTCGACGGGCGTCCGTCCAACGACAACCTGTTCGGCGAAGCCGAGTTCGCCGCCATGCGCCGCGACTCGTTGTTCCTCAACCTCTCGCGCGGGTTCGTGGTCGATTACGCCGCGCTTCGCACACACATCGAATCCGGCCACATCGCGGGTGCGGCGGTCGACGTGTTTCCCGTCGAGCCGAAGGGACGCGGCGACGAGTTCGTCTCGGAGCTGCGGGGTCTGCCGAACGTCATCCTCACCCCGCACATCGGCGGGTCGACCGAGGAGGCACAGCAGGACATCGGGCGGTTCGTCGCAGGCAAGTTGCGCGACTACATCCTCGAAGGCTCGACGTCGATGAGTGTGAACGTGCCCGGCGTCGTCCTGCCACGCCGTGGCGAGACGCTGCGCCTCGCGCAGCTGCACCGCAATGTGCCGGGGGTGCTCGCGACGATCAACGGCTTGCTCGCCGAGCACGCGGTCAACATCGAGGGGCAGTTGCTCGGCACGCGAGGTGACGTCGGTTACGTCGTCACCGACAGCGCCAGCGGCGTCACGCAGGAGATCGTCGACAAGATCCGCTCGATGCCCGAGACCCTGCGCCTGCGCGTCCTCTTCTAACCCTGATGATCAAGGACCTACGGTCGCCCTGACCGCCCTGCGTCCTTGATCATCGCGTGGGTTGGCGACGGGCGACACGCTGTGGTGCTGCACACACCTGTGCTTGCTCGGGTTACCGACGGGTAATACGCTGTTGTTACTGACGAGTAACAATCTCGCCCGAGGGTCGTTATACCCGGGAACGAGAGCGGACTAGAACCAGGAGACAGCGGCCATGGGCCACTACAAGAGCAACGTGCGTGACATCGAGTTCAACCTGTTCGAAGTCATGGGCACGGACCAGATCGTCGGCACCGGGCCGTTCGCCGACCTCGACGAGGAGACCGCACGCGGCATTGTGCGCGAGGTGGCCAAGCTCGCGGAGGGCCCGCTCGCGGCGTCGTTCGCCGACACCGACCGCAACCCGCCGGTCTTCGACCCGGACACGAACTCGGTGACGGTTCCCGAGTCGTTCAAGAAGTCGTGGAAGGCGCTGGTCGACAGCGAGTGGTGGCGTCTGGAGACCATTCCGGAGCTCGGTGGCCAGCTCGTGCCGCGCACGGTGGTGTGGGCGGTCGCCGAGCAGGTGCTCGGCTCGAACCCCGCGCTGCACATGTACATGGCGGGCGCGCCGTTCGCCGGCATCCTCTACGCGAACGGCAACGAGACGCAGAAGAAGATCGCGCAGCTGATGATCGACCGCAGCTGGGGCGCCACGATGGTGCTCACCGAGCCGGACGCGGGTTCGGACGTCGGCGCGGGACGCACCAAGGCGATCGAGCAGGCCGACGGCACGTGGCACATCGAGGGCGTGAAGCGCTTCATCACGTCGGGTGAGCACGACCTGACCGAGAACATCATCCATCTCGTGCTTGCCCGTCCCGAAGGTGCCGGCCCTGGCACCAAGGGCCTGTCGCTGTTCGTCGTGCCGAAGTTCCACTTCGACGTCGAGACCGGTGAGCTCGGCGAGCGCAACGGCGCGTACGTGACCAACGTCGAGCACAAGATGGGCCTCAAGGCGTCGACGACATGCGAGCTGCGCTTCGGCGAGAACCCGGGTCAGCCGGCGGTCGGCTGGCTCGTCGGTGACGTGCACGACGGCATCGCGCAGATGTTCCAGGTGATCGAGCACGCGCGCATGATGGTCGGCACGAAGGCGGTTGCCACGCTGTCGACCGGTTACCTCAACGCCCTCGACTACGCGAAGACTCGCGTGCAGTCCGCCGACCTCACCCAGGCGTCGGACAAGACCGCGCCGCGCGTCACGATCATCAACCACCCCGACGTGCGCCGCAGCCTGATGCTGAACAAGGCGTACGCCGAGGGACTGCGCTCGCTCGTCTACTACACCGCGAACGTGCAGGACCGCATCCTCAT
>DATGFB010000351.1:0-7807 GCA_035309605.1 Jatrophihabitantaceae bacterium | reverse complement strand
TAAAGAGCTAAATAAACAGTGTTTAACAGGTCTCATCCTTCCAGCATAGGAGCTCACATGGCCGCACGACGTTTCGAGGGCAAGGTCGCCATCGTGACCGGTGGCGGATCGGGTATCGGCGCGGCCACAGCGCGACGGCTCGCCGAGGAGGGCGCACAGGTCGGTGTCGGCGACGTCAACGGTGAGCTGGCCGAGAAGGTCGCCGCTGAAATCGGTGACGCCGCCATCGCGGTGGAGTTCGACGCGGGCGATGTGGCGTCGGTCGAGCGCCTCGTATCGACGACGGTCAACCGGTTCGGCCGCCTCAACGTCCTGCACAACAACGCCGCGATCATGGCGCCCGACCACATCGCGCAGGACACGAACCCCGTCGACATCCCGTTCGAGATCTGGGACCGGACGTTCGCGGTGAACGTGCGCGGTTACCTCGCCGGCGTGAAGTACGCCGTCCCGCACATGCTCGAAGCGGGCGGGGGAGCCATCGTCATGACGGTCTCTGGCTCGGCCAAGCTCGGCGACCTCGGTGCCATCGCGTACGCGGCGTCGAAGGGTGCGATCGGCATCTTCATCAAGTCCGTCGCCACGATCTACGGCAAGCAGGGCATCCGCTGCAACGGCATCAACCCGGGGCTGATCCGCACCGAAGGTGGCCGCCGCAACGTGCATGGGGCAATGGTCGACATCCAACTGCGCAACACGCTGACGCCACGCCTGGGCGAGGCTGAAGACATCGCGGCAGCCGTGGCGTACCTGGCCTCCGACGAGGCCGCCTTCGTCACCGGCGCGATCCTCGACGTGGACGGCGGGATGCTCTGCCACATGCCGTACATGACCGACGTCCTGGAGGCATACGGCACGGGCATGGCGTTCGGCGACCCGGCACCGGCCGACGACCGCGTGGCGGTGACCGCATGACGCGCGTGAGCAGCGTTGTCGACGCACCCACTGAGCTCGAGGGTGTGTGGGGCAAGCGCCCGGAGTACTTCGCGATCTTCACCGGCGACTACAACGACTCGATCGCGCGGGTCGACCCCGTGCTGCTCGAGTTGTGCCGCGTCCGCATCGCGCAGCTCGTCGAGAGCGCGTTCGACCTCTCGCTGCGGTACGCGCCGGCGCAGCAGGCGGGCCTTACCGAGGCGAAGATCGAGGCGCTGTCGCACTACCCCGACTCCGACCTGTTCTCCGAGAAGGAGCGGGCGGCGTTGGAGTTCACGGAACAGTTCGTGATCCAGTCGAGCAGCATCTCCGACGACGACGTCGCCCGGGTGCAGGCACACCTGACCGCGGAGGAGTTCATCTACCTCACGAAGTCGCTCGGCGCGATGGACCAGTTCGCCCGCGCCAACTCCGCCTTCCGTATCGCACCGGCCACGGCCGTGCCCGCCACGATGCCCGCATTCACCCTCACGTCAGCGAGTTAGGACCAGACATGGCAACCACTCCCCGCATCCCGACTGAGCTGCTCGAGGGCTACTTCATCCAGATGGAGCGCGACGAGGCGAACGACAACCCCGTCGCCGCCATCGCGATCCCGATCGAGCTGAGCCGCCTCGCCGGCATCCCGATTCGCACCAAGCGTTCCTTCCAGCTCGACCCGGTGCTGCACGAGCTCATCCGCCTCTACAACGCGAAGGTGCAGGACTGCCAGTACTGCCAGAACGCGCGCCAGGCCGTGGCGGTGCAGGCCGGTCTCGAAGAGGACATGGTCACAGCGCTGAGCCAGTTCGAGACGAGTTCGCTCCCCGAGCATGTCAAGGCGGCGCTGCGGCTCACCTCGGCCATCTCGACGAACCCCGGTCTGCTCTCGGACGAGTTGTGGGCGGCGGCGGGGGAGTACTTCACCGAGGACGAGCTCGTCGACATTGTTCTGCTGTCCATGCACACGACCGCTAGCAAGGTGACGATCACCTTGGGTCTCGACCCGGGTAAGGAAGCCAGTTCGCGGCTGTTCTTCCCCACCGAGGACGTGTACGGCGAGTCGGCCGATCTCGCCGAGGCGATCGAGGACCTGCGGCGCAGCGGTGTCGTCGTCGACGGCCCGGCCGACCAGCCGCTGCCGGTCGGCAGCCACGTTCAGCCTGTCGGATCGCCCGCATGACGGCAGCCGCCATGACAGCCGGGGACGCGACGTTTGACGAGAGCGTGCTGCAGGCCGACGTGCCGGTGCTCGTCGACTTCTGGGCCGAGTGGTGCGGACCGTGCCGGATGATGGCGCCGATGCTGGAGGAGATCGCCGCCTCGCACGAGGCACGGCTGCGCGTGGTGAAGGTCAACATCGACGAGGCGGGTGAGATCGCGGCCCGCTACGACGTCATGTCGGTGCCGACGTTCGCCGTGTTCGTAGGTGGCGAGCTGGTCACGCAGATCGCCGGCGCCAAGGCCAAGCCGGCGCTTCTGCGTGAGCTGGCACCCTACTTGCAAGCGGACGAATCATCCAACTAGGGTAGATGTTTCTGCGATAGCTCGATAAGGTTGCACGGTGCGCGTAGGCATCTACTTCGACCTCCGGAACCCGCCGGCCTGGCGCACGCCGTCGTCGCGGCTGTACCGCTTCACGCTCGAGATGTGCGAGGAGGCGGAGCTGCTCGGCTGCGAGTCGGTCTGGCTCACCGAGCACCACCTCTTCGACGACGGTTACCTGCCGCAGCCGCTCACGTTCGCGGCCGCGGTTGCGGCACGTACCCGGCGGATGCGGATCGGCACCGGCATCCTCATCGCCCCGTTGCACAACCCGGTGGAAGTGGCCGAGCAGGCGGCGGTCGTCGACATCCTCAGCGACGGTCGTCTTGACCTCGGCATCGGAGCGGGATATCGGCTGCCCGAGTTCGACCTGTACGGCGCCGACCACGCGGCGAGATACCGGACCACGGACCACACGGCGCGCGAGCTGCGGCGGCTGTGGGGCGAGGGCGGTGTCACGCCGCGTCCGGTGCAGGACCGGGTGCCGCTCTGGCTCGGTTACCTCGGGCCGAACGGTGCGCGCCGCGCCGGCCTACTGGGCGAGAACCTACTCACCGTCAACAAGGGTAGTTGGCCGACATATCGCGATGGACTGATCGAGGGCGGCCACGACGTCTCGACCGCCCGGATGGGCGGCGGCATCCAGGGCTGGGTCAGCGACGACCCCGACGCCGACTGGCCAGAGGTGTCGCGCTACGTCGCGTATCAGAGCGATTCGTATCGGCGGCACATGGTCGAGGGCACCGGCGCTCCGATTCCGAAGCCGATCGATCCGGACAAGCTCCGCTCGCGCGAGCCGCGCAACGCGCTCGACCACTTCGTCTACGGGACGCCCGAGCATGTCGCGCAGTGGGTGCGCGATTACGCCGGCGACGCCCCCGTCGACACCGTGTACTTCTGGGCCTCGATCGGCGGCATGTCGGAGGAGATGGTCGCCCGGCACGTCCAGACCGTGTGCACCAAGCTCGCTCCGCTGCTGGCCTGACCCGATGGCCGAATTCGACCTGGTGGTGCGCGGCGGCACCGTGCACGACGGATCCGGCTCCGCGCCTGTACAGGCCGACGTCGCAGTGCGCGACGGAGTTGTCGTCGGGATTGGCGAGGTATCAGGCAGCGGCGTGGAAGAGATCGACGCGCGCGGATTGCTGGTGACGCCGGGGTTCGTCGACATTCATACGCACTACGACGGCCAGGTCACGTGGGAGCACACGCTCGGCCCGTCATCCGGGCATGGCGTGACGACCGTCGTGATGGGCAACTGCGGCGTCGGTTTCGCACCGGCCCGTGCAGATCATCGCGACCTTCTCATCAAGCTCATGGAGGGCGTCGAGGACATCCCCGAGGTCGTAATGGCCACCGGCGTGCCGTGGAACTGGGAGACCTTCCCCGAGTACCTCGACGCGCTCGAGGGTCGCGTCGCCGACATCGACTTCGCAGCGCAGGTGCCGCACTCACCGCTGCGGGTGTACGTGATGGGCGAACGCGGTGCGCAGCTCGAGCCGCCGACCGACGACGACCTTGCCGAACTGCGCCGCCTCACCGCGCAGGCTGTCGGTGCGGGCGCGGTCGGGGTCTCTACGTCGCGCAACCTCGCCCACCGATTCAAGTCCGGCGAGCCGGCGCCGTCGGTGCGGACCGAGGACGACGAGGTGCTCGCGCTCGCCGATGGCCTGCGGGACGCCGGCACCGGTGTCTTCCAACTGGTCCCCGACACGAACCTGGCGCCGGCCGAACAGGTTGTGCTGCTGCGGCGCATCGCTGAGCGGTCCGGGCGTCCGGTGTCGTTCAGCTTCCTCCAGTCGCCGGACCAACCCGGCGGTTGGCGCGAGATATTGGCCGGCCTCGAGCGCGCACACGAGGATGGCCTGCCGATTCGCGGGCAGGTTCTGCCACGCCCCACCGGCGCGCTGCTCGGGCTCGAGCTCTCGCTGCACCCGTTCGCCTTGCATCCGAGCTTCCGCCCCTTGCAGGATCGCCCGCTCGACGAGAAGGTGCGCGCCTTGCGTGACCCGGAGTTGCGGCGCCGCCTGCTCGCGGAGCAACCGGCCGACCCGCACGACTTCTTCACGTATGTCGTCAGCGAGCACGAGTCGTTGTTCGTGCTCGGCGACCCACCGAACTACCACCCCGATGCCGAGGACAGCATCGCCGCGCAGGCCCGGCGCTCGGGACGTGAGCCGCTCGACGTCATCTACGACGCGCTGCTCGAACGCGACGGCCACGAGATCCTGTACCGCCCGATGGGCAACCAGGAGGGCGAGCGTTTCGAGAGCGCCGGGCGCAACCTGGTCGGTCACCCCGCTACGGTGCTGGGCCTGGGAGACGGCGGCGCGCACTATTCGATGATCTGTGACGCCGCCTACCCGACGTACCTGCTCACCCACTGGGTACGTGACGCTCCGCCGGACCGCAGGGTGGAACTCGCCGAGGCGGTTCGCCTGCTGAGCAGTGAGCCGGCCGCGGCGGTCGGGCTGCTGGATCGGGGGATGATCCGCCCGGGGTATCGCGCCGACCTCAACGTCATCGACCTCGACCGGCTACACCTGCATTCGCCGCACGCGAGCTACGACCTGCCGGCAGGTGGACGCCGCTTGCGCCAGCGCGCCGACGGTTACGCGGCAACGATCGTCGCCGGCGTCGTCACGTACCGCGACGGGCAGGCGACCGGTGCACTGCCGGGACGGCTCGTCCGCCATGCGCGTCCTGCGCCGAGCTGAACTCACACGCCGAGGGCGGTGTACGTCTCGAGGTCGTCGGCGGCCACCACGCTGCGCTGGATCAGCCGGTCGAGCAGCTCTTGCGTGTACATCGCGGTGGGCGTGACCGTCCACGTGAGCACGCCCCACACCATCTGCTGCCGATACCGCAACCACGCCTCGTCCCACGCCGGCGCCTCGACGCCACGGGCGGACAGTTCTGCGAGGTAGTGGCGCAGCAGGTCGCGTTCGCCGCCGCGCCGGGTCTCGACGTCCAGCGCGGTGACGATCGCGTACGCGACGTCGTTGGCCCAGTTCGCGACCCGCATCAGCTGCCAGTCGAGCAGGCCGAACGTGCCGTCGGGCAGCTGGTAGCAGTTGCCGATGTGCGTGTCACCGTGCAGGACGGTGCACGGCCCCTCGTCGTTCACTTCCTGAAGCCGGCCGAACGCACGGTACATGCGCTGAAGCGGGTGCTGCTGAGGGTCGACGGCCGCGGTCTTGTAGTCCTCCGCGAGTTCCGCTTCGAACGTCTCGCGGCCACCCGCGTCGAGCCACCACTGCGCGGAACGGCCGCGTGTCGACGTCTCCAACCACGGGTACCTCGACGCAAGGTCGGGGCGTGCCCAGTTCGCCGCGTGCAGCGCAGCGAGCGTGGACATGAGTGGCGCCAGCTCGTCTGCGGACAGGTCGGTCTCCGCTGTCGGGAAGCGCGCCTTGCGCTGCGAGACGTCCTCGATCACGGCGGCGAACCGGTAGGTCTCCTCGTCCACGCCACAGGCGTAAACAGCCGGCGTCTCGCACTCCAGCGTCGGCCGGATGCTGTCGTAGAAGCGCACCTCGGTGAGATACATGTGCGGGTCGGCGACAAGCATGCGACGCGTGAGGGACGTCTTCAAGAAGAGCACTTCGGGCAGGCCAGCACGCCCACCTTCCGCGTAACGCACGCGCAGCCGTAGGCGCGTGGCCGCGCCTTGCGTGTGCTGAAGGATCTCGATGTCCTCGACCTGCGCGCCGGGGTTGCGCACCGCGAGGAATTCCGACAGCCACTGCGGCGTGACGTGTTCGAGGCGGGTGGGGATGTCGGGCGTCATGTCTGCTCCGGCGATGAACGGTACGACTGCCAGCTCGGCCAGTCGAAGGGCAGCGTGCCGCGCCCCGCGACGCGCTGCGGCCAGTGCGCCGGCTTCTGAGCGAGCGGGCTTGGGGAGGCGTCGACGCCGTAGAAAAGCAGGTGGACGCGGCGCACGAAGTGCCACGTGCCGTCGCGCCGCTCGTACTCGTCCTCGTACGCGATCGACTGGCGCACCCAGCGCTCTTCGTCGCCGAGCTCGCACCTGCTGTAAACGGTGCCGTTCGCATGATCGGCATCGACCAGATCGATGACCTGCGTCGTGACTTCCAGGACGTCCACGAGCGTGGAGCGCAGCTGAGCGTCGAAATGCTCCTTGAGCGCGTCGCGGCCAGAGCGTCCTCGGCCGGCTGCCACGTCGTCGATGAACAGTTCGACGAGTCCGTCGAGGTCGCGCTGGTTGACGGCCAGCGCATAGCGCGACGCGAGCTGACGGATCTGTTCGTACGCAACGAGCTGATCGAGCTGCGACATCCCTGCCGATGCGGGGCGTCGGCGTGCCGACGAACCTGCCGGCGACGGTGCCGGTGATGCGCTTCGGTGGTCCGTGCCGTCGAGCACGGTCATCGGCCGGCGCCCATGGTGTTGCCGCCCGGGTAGCCACCGCCGCCGAACTTCTCGTCCAGCACTGCGTAGTCCTTGAGGTAACCGCCGATGCGTGGCAGTGCATCGACGAACTCGATCGTCTTCGGCTTCTTGTAACTGGCGATGTGCGCGCGGCAGTGCTCGATCAGCTCGGCGGCATCCACGGTCACACCGTCGTGCAGCGCGACGACGGCCTTCACGTCCTGCGACCAGCGTTCGCTCGGCACGCCGATCACGGCGGCCTCGCGCACTGCCGGGTGCGACTCGAGGCAGTTCTCCACCTCGGCCGGGAAGACGTTCTCCGCACCCGTCTTCAACATGCGGGTCATGGTGCCGAGGAAGCTGATCGTGCCGTCGGACTCGCGGCGGCCGAGGTCGGTGGTGTGCCACCAGCCGAAACGGAAGCGATGTGCGTTGATCTCGGGGCGGTTCCAGTAACCCAGGTGGACCAGGTCGCCGCGCACGCAGATCTCGCCTGCCTCCCCGGGCGGGCACTCGTTGCCGTCGGCGTCGAGGATCGCGATGCGCACGAGCGGGCTGGGCCGTCCGGCGTTGCCGATGCCGCGGCCGCCGAAGCCGCCCGTCGCACAGAAGCCGGTGACCTCGGTCTGCCCGTAGCCGAGGCCTTCGCCGCCGCCTTCGCGCGTGTAGCGGCTGCCGTCCACCGCGACCATGCCCTCCCAGAGATGCGCGGCAACGGATGCGCGCAGACGAGACAGATCGAGCTGCAGGGTTTCGTTCAGCTCGCGCAGTGCCACGATCGTCGGCGGCATGAGGTACGCGTGGGTGCACTGCTCCTCGGCGAGCAGCGGCAGCAGCTCGGGCGCCGAGACACGTGCCACGACGACGTTCTTGCCGCCCTGCACCAGCGTGGGCAGTCCCCAGAACTGGTAGTTGCCGATGTGGAACATCGGCCCGGAGTCCAGGAACGACG
>DATGFB010000350.1:0-3179 GCA_035309605.1 Jatrophihabitantaceae bacterium | reverse complement strand
TCGCGGAGATGTGGGAGTCGCTCAAGATCGTCGAGCAGGTGCTCGACCGGCTCGAGCCGGGCCCGACGATGATCGACGATCCGAAGATTGCGTGGCCGGCCAAGCTGAGCCTCGGCCCGGACGGGCTCGGCAACTCGCTGGAGCACGTCCAGCACATCATGGGCACGTCGATGGAAGCACTGATCCATCACTTCAAGCTCGTCACCGAAGGATTCCGCGTACCGCCCGGCCAGGTGTACAGCGCCGTCGAGTCGCCGCGCGGCGAGCTCGGCGCGCACATCGTCAGCGACGGCGGCACGCGTCCGTACCGCGTGCACTTCCGCGAGCCGTCCTTCATCAACCTGCAGGCGACCGCCGCGTTGTCGGTCGGCGGCATGGTGGCCGACGTGATCGCGTCGGTGGCGTCGATCGACCCCGTGATGGGCGGGTGCGATCGATGACGCAGCAGTTCGAGTCGCGGCCGGTCAACTTCCGCACGTCGGTCGTCAACCTCGACCGCCCCGGCGACGCGTCGGTGTTCGACGACACGACGCGCGCCGAAGCGCAGCAGATCATCGCGCGCTACCCCGAGGGGCAGTCGCGGTCGGCGCTCTTGCCGATGCTGCACCTCGTGCAGTCGGTGCAAGGTCAGGTCACGTCCGACGGCATCGCGTTCTGTTCCGACCTGCTCGGCCTGACCAAGGCGCAGGTCGCGGCGGTCGTCACGTTCTACACGATGTTCAAGCGCACGCCGACGGGCGAGTACCTCGTGAGCGTCTGCACGAACACGTTGTGCGGCATGCTCGGCGGCGACGAGATCTTTGCGACGCTGCGCGAGACCCTCGGCGTCTCGAACAACGGGACGACCGCCGACGGCATGTTCACGCTCGAGCACGCCGAGTGCCTCGCCGCGTGCGACTACGCGCCGGTCGTCACCGTCAACTACGAGTTCTTCGACAACCAGACGCCTGAATCGGCGGTCGACCTCGTCGGCACGCTGCGCGACGGCGAGCGTCCGCTGCCGAGCCGTGGCGCGCCGCTGTGCTCGTTCAAGCAGATCTCACGCCAGATCGCCGGTTTCTTCGACGACGAGTCGACGTACGCGGCCGACGCGAACGGCACCGGGGTGCCGACCGAGGTGGGCGTGCAACTCGCGCTGCAGCGCGGCGACACCGCACCGTCCTACGCGGTGAAGGGGAACTGACGTGCCGCTGACCCCGGTCCTGACCAAGCGCTTCGGCACCGATCGGCCCTGGCTGATCGAGAACTACGAGCGCCTCGACGGTTACGCCGGTCTGCGCAAGGCGCTCACGGCGGCGCCCGACGACCTCATCGCGCTCGTCAAGGAGTCGAACCTGCGCGGGCGCGGCGGCGCCGGCTTCCCGACCGGCATGAAGTGGCAGTTCATCCCGCAGAACGACGGCAAGCCGCACTACGTAGTCGTGAACGCGGACGAGGGCGAGCCGGGCACCTGCCGCGACCTGCCGGTGATGATGAACGACCCGCACGCCATGATCGAAGGCATCATCATCGCGTGCTTCGCGGTGCGCGCGAACCGTGCGTTCATCTACATCCGCGGTGAGGCCGTGCACGCGAACCGGCGCGTCACTGCCGCAGTCGAGCAGGCCCGCGCGAAGGGCTACCTCGGCACGAACATCCTCGGCTCGGGATTCGACTGCGAGATCACCGTGCACTGCGGCGCGGGCGCGTACATCTGCGGCGAAGAGACCGCGCTGCTCGACTCGCTCGAGGGCAAGCGCGGCCAGCCGCGACTCAAGCCGCCGTTCCCCGCCACGAACGGCCTCTACGACGCGCCGACGGTGGTCAACAACGTCGGCTCGCTCGCGACCGTGCCGGCGATCGTGCTCGGCGGCGCGGACTGGTTCAAGCAGATGGGGCCGGCCGGCTCGCCGGGCCCGAACATGTACTCGCTGTCGGGACGCGTGAAGAACCCGGGCCAGTACGAAGCGCCGATGGGTACCACGCTGCGTGAACTGCTCGACCTCGCCGGCGGCATGAGTCGCGGCAAGGGGCTGAAGTTCTGGACGCCGGGTGGCTCGTCCACGCCGTTGTTCACCGCCGAGCACATGGACACCCCGCTCGACTTCGACGCGACGGTGTCGGCCGGGTCGATGCTCGGCACGTCCGCGATGATGATCTTCGACGAGGACGACTGCGTTGTGCGCGCGGTGCTGAAGTGGAGCCAGTTCTACGAGCACGAGTCGTGCGGCAAGTGCACGCCGTGCCGCGAAGGCACGTACTGGTACGTCGGCATCTACGAGCGCCTCGAGAACGGCACGGGCACGCGCGAGGACCTCGCCACGTTGCTCGACCTGTCCGACAACATCCTCGGGCGATCGTTCTGCGCACTCGGCGACGGCGCGACCAGCCCGGTCTCGTCGTCGATCAAGTACTTGCGCGACGAGTACCTCGCGCACATCGAGGGCCGCGGCTGCCCGTTCGCGCGCACGTCGACCCGCGCCCTGGCAGGAGCCCACTGATGACAACCGGACGCAAGGCGACTCATCTCCGTGCGGGCCACGCGGGTGGTCAAGGTGATCTCGCATGACCGAAGCTCCCGCCAAGGAAGACCTCGTCACGGTCACCATCGACGACATCGAGATCTCGGTGCCGAAGGGCACGTTGCTCATCCGCGCCGCAGAACAGCTCGGCATCGCGATCCCGCGCTTCTGCGACCACCCGCTGCTCGAGCCGGCCGGCGCGTGCCGCCAGTGCCTCGTCGAGGTCACCGACATGGGCAACGGACGCGGCATGCCGAAGCCCGCCGCGTCCTGCACCACGACGGTCATGCCCGGCATGGTGGTGCGTACGCAGCTCACGTCGGTCGTCGCCGACAAGGCGCAGCAGGGCGTCATGGAGATGCTGCTCATCAACCATCCGCTCGACTGCCCGATCTGCGACAAGGGCGGCGAGTGCCCGCTGCAGAACCAGGCGATGAGCAACGGGCGCGGCGAATCGCGCTTCCACGAGCAGAAGCGCACGTTCGCCAAGCCCGTCGCGGTGTCGTCGAACGTGCTGCTCGACCGCGAGCGCTGCGTGCTCTGTCAGCGCTGCACGCGCTTCTCGGACCAGATCGCCGGCGATCCGTTCATCGACCTGCTCGAGCGCGGTGCGCAGCAGCAGATCGGCACGTCGGACGAGCAGCCGTTCCAGTCGTACTTCTCCGGCAACACCGTGCA
>DATGFB010000349.1:0-2233 GCA_035309605.1 Jatrophihabitantaceae bacterium | reverse complement strand
AGCGGGAAGCCGCCGAGGTGGTAGAGCGCGCGTTGCACGCCTTCCAGATGTGGCGCCAGGACTGCGTAACCCCAGATGCCGTAGATGATCGACGGGATCGCGGCGAGCAGGTCGATGACGTACGCGATCGGCCGGGCGATGCGCCTCGGTGCGTACTGCGTGATGAAGAGCGCGATGCCCATCGCGATGGGAACGGCGATCACCAGGGCGACGATCGAGATCATCACCGTCGTGTAGACGAGCGGAGCCACGCCGAAACGCAGGTTCGCCGTGTCCCACTGCGTCGAGGTGAGGAAATTGACCTTGTCGTCGGCGATCGACTTCCACGACTTCGCGACGAGGAAGATCCCGACGAGAACCACCAGAATGACGACGAACCCCGCTGCGCCTGTCGTCATGCCGAGGAACACGCGATCGCCGACGCGCTTGCGGCCGCCGGCTGTGGCGGTCCCGGCGCCGAGTACCGGCGTGCCCTCGAGCGTCCCGACCGCGAACGGTTGGGCCGAGCCCACCACAACGGTGTCGGGCCGGTGCATCGACGGGGCGGTCGGATCCGGTCCGACCGCGTCGGCCTGGTCGCCGCCCACACCGTGCGGAATGGTCCGCTCGTGCCGGGTGACCGCTTCGCCCGCGACAGACGGCGGCGGTACCGAGCTGTCGTCGTCGCTCACGCTGGCCGACCGCCTTGTCGTGGTCGCATCTGGATCTGTCATGGCGCTTCCCGCTACTGAACCAGGTCCGCCGGGCCGCGGAAAGAGCTCTCCGAGGCCCGGCGGACGGTCAACCGATCTGGCCGCGCGTCAGCTGATCGTCGCGATCGACTGCTCGACCTGCGTCTGCAGTTGGGTCGGCAGCGGTGCGTAACCGAGCTGAGCGAGCGAGGCCTGCCCGCCAGTCGCGGCGTAGTTGAGGAAGTCCTTCACCAACGTGCCGGTCGACGAGCTGCTGTACTTCGTGCAGGCGAGCTCGTAGGTCACCAGGATGATCGGGTACGCGCCCGCGGCCTTCTCGCCGTAGTTGAGCTTCAGCGTGAGGTCACCGGGGCCCTGCGACGCGACTGTGGCCTGCTGCGCCGCCGCGCTCGCGGTGTCCTTCGACAACTGCACCGGGGTGCCACTGCCGTTGTCGATCGCCGCGGTCTGCAGTCCGCCGCTCACCGCGAACGAGAACTCGTCGTAACCGATCGCACCTTCGGTGCTCGCGATCGCCGCGGAGACACCCTGCGACTTGGCCTTGCCCTGGCCGGCGAAGTGCGCCTTGGACGAGTCCTTGTCCGGCTTCGACGTGAAGATCGTCGGCGCACTTGCTGCGAGGTAGCGCTCGAAGTTCTGCGTGGTACCCGAGGAGTCCGAGCGGTAGTACACGGTGATCTTGGTCATCGGCAGGTTGGCACTCGGGTTGAGCGCCTTGATCGCCGCGTCGTCCCACAGCGTGATCTTGCCGAGGAAGATCTTCGCGATCGTCGGGCCGTCGAGCACGATGTTGTCGACACCGCTCAGCTTGTAGGCGATGGCGATCGGGCCGACGACCATCGGCAGGTCCATCGGCGCGCTGCCGCAGCGCGAGGTCGCCTTGGCGAACTCACCCTTGGTCGGATCGAGCGCGGAGTCCGAGCCGACGAAGTCGTTCTGGCCCGAGTTGAAGCCGGTCACGCCCGCACCCGAACCGGTCGGGTTGTACGTGATCGTCGCGCTCGAGCATGCCGACTGGTAGTCCTTGATCCATTGGTTGATGGCGTTCGTCTGCGCCGTCGAGCCCTGCGCGCTGAGCTTGCCGCTCGCGCACGTCGGTGCACCGCTCGACGACGACGACGAGGACGCGGACGACGATCCGCCGGCCGCCGGGCTGCTGCTGCTGGATGTCGTCTTCGAGCTCGAGCACGCTGCCAGCGCGACCGCGCTCGCGACGAGTCCGGCGATGACGCCGACCCTGTACAGCTTCACGAGGATTCCCCTTCGTCAGTGACGTCTGTCGATGCGGACGCTAGGAGGGTCAAGTAGCGGGCCGGGGTGGCGAAGGTGAACTGGTCGTGAACGAGCCACCCCTGTCAGGTGACATCCGGCTGTGACTCAGGTGACCAGAAGCTGAACTGGGTCACGCCGTCCGTTGCGCAGGCGCAGCCCAGAGGACGTCCAGGTCGTAGCGCTCGAAGCCCGCGCGCTCGTAAAGCTGCATCGCGCCCGTGTTGTCCTCGTCGACGTAGAGCAGCACGGTGCTGCAGCCGCGGCCGGCC
>DATGFB010000348.1:0-6502 GCA_035309605.1 Jatrophihabitantaceae bacterium | reverse complement strand
ACGTGCCCAACGCCGGCGAGCCGGCCAACCGTCGCGTCCTGGTCGCCGGCGGGGGACCGGCCGGATTGGAGGCGGCGCGCGTCGCGGCCCTTCGCGGCTTCGAGGTGGTGCTGGCCGAGCGGGCTGGGGAGCTGGGCGGCCTGGCGCGCGAGGCGGCGCTGCGCATGCCGAACGCACCGGGCATGCGCGAAGGCACGGACTGGCTCGAGCGCGAAGTGCGCCGCCTGGGTGTGGATGTGCGGCTCGGGCAGGTGGTGGATGTCGACTTCGCGCGCGATGTGGGCGCGGACGTCGTGCTGGTCGCAACCGGTGGAGTCGCCCGGCATGACGGCGTCCAGAGTGCACGGCCGGGACAGCTGCCCTACGGACTCGACCGGCCAGGTGTCGTGACGCCGATGCAGGCTCTGGCGCTCACGGCCGAGCAGGCCGGCTCCGCCGCGGTCGTCGTCGACGACATCGGCGACTACGCGGCGATCGGGATCAGCGAGTACCTCGTGAGCCTCGGCGTGGACGTCACGGTGGTGACGCCGTTCTTCAGCCTGGCCAGCCCGCTGGACGCGACCTTCCGTCCGCTTCCGGCGTTGAGCCGATTGGCCCGCGGCGGCCGGTTCCGCGTGCGGCCGACGTCGCTGCTGGCCGGTGTCGATGCGTCCGGTGCCGTCGTCACGTACCTGCCCACGTCGACGGACGAGACGATCCCCGCGGACACCGTCGTGCTCGTCACGCGCATGCGCCCGGACAACGCGCTGGTCGCCGAACTCGAGCAGGCTGGCTTGCCGGCGGTCGCGATCGGTGACGCGGCGACGCCACGCAACTTCCGGAGCGCGATCGCCGATGGCTATCGCTGGGAGTCGATCGCACCTTCGAAGTGACGGCCGTGGTAACCGGTGCGACACCGCTGGTCGACAAGAACCAATCAGTGATAGATTCTTGCTGCAGTAGCGGTCGGCGAGGTCGTGTGGAGGACCGGACGGTGAGTGTGTTTGCCACGGACTGGGCGGCGCACAACGCTGCGTGGCACCCCGGCGCGCCCGCCCTGGACCAGCTCGAGGACGGCCGCACGCTGACTTGGCGGCAGGTCGACGAGCAGGTTTCCAGGCTGGCCGGTTCGCTCGCCGATCTCGGCGTTGCCAAGGGCGACCGCATCGCCGTGCTGGCCGAGAACGACATTCGCACCATCCTCGTGCAGTTCGCGGCGATGCGCTTGGGCGCGATCCTCGCCCCGCTCAACTGGCGGCTGGCAGTGCCCGAGCTGATCGCCCTCTGCCAGGACTTCACACCGGTGCTGATGATGCACGACGAGATTTGGGCCGACGCCGCCGCGACTGTCGCCGACGCCGCCGATGTCAAACGGATCGCGACCTGGGGCATCGCGGGCGCCGAGCACGACGTCGACGTCATGATCGAGACGGGCCCGGTCTACAGGGCGCGCCGCGAGCACCGCTGGAGCGACCCGACGCACATCCTCTACACGTCCGGCACCACCGGCGTCCCGAAGGGCGCGGTCTCGACGTTCGGCACCCTGGCGGGTGCGGCCGCCAATCTCGAGGCGCTCACTTCGATGACCGGCCCGGGCACCAGGCAGTTCAACCCGCTGCCGCTGTTCCATGCGGCGGGGATCAACGCGTTCACCAACCCGATCCTGTACGGCGGTGGCGCGATCACCGTCGCGCGGCGATTCGACCCCGAGCAGGTCATGACGCTCATCGGCGATCCGCGCAACGGCTACTCGCACTTCACCGCGGTGCCGACGATGTACGAGTTCATCGCCAAACTGCCCAAGGTCGAATCGGCCGACTTCTCCTACATCCGTCAGTGCCACTCCGGCGGCACGCTCGCGCCGAATTTCGTGCAGTTCTTCGTCAACCTCGGTCTGCCCATCCAGCAGGGTTACGGCGGTACCGAGGTCGGAACCTATGCCTCGTTCCAGCCTCGCGATTCCGTCCTGACCAAGCCCGGCTCGTGCGGCAAGCCATTGCGCAACATCCAACTGCGACTGGTCGAGCCGGGGGGCACCAAGGACGTCCCCGAAGGCGATGTCGGCGAGGCGTGGATCAGCGGCCCGAGTGTGACGCCCGGCTACTGGAACCGGCCGAACGAGGAGGGCGACACGTTCGTCGACGGCTGGTACCGCAGCGGTGACGCGCTGCGGCGCGACGAGGACGGCTTCTTGTACGTCGTCGATCGGTACAAGGACATGTTCAAGTCGGGCGGCGAGAGCGTGTTCCCCGCGGAGGTCGAGCGGGTGCTTGTGCAGCATCCGGGCATCGACGAGGCCGCGGTGCTGGCCGTGCCGGACGAAACGTGGGGTTCGGTCGGGGTGGCCGTGGTCGTCGCCGCTCCGGGCGCGTCGGTGAGCGAGGACGAGATCACCTCGTTCTGCCGCGAGCGACTCGCGCGCTACAAGGTGCCGAAGGGCGTCGTGACGGTGACGGCATTGCCGCGCAACGCGACCGGCAAGGTGATCAAGGCCGAGTTGCGCGGCCAACTGGCCGACACCGTAGGGGGACAGGCATGAAGGCTCTGGTCATCGGCGGTACCGGCCCGACCGGCCCGCACCTCATCGCTGGGTTGCTCGAGCGCGGCTACGAGACGACGGTGCTGCACCGCGGCGTGCACGAGCCGCCCGATCTGCCAGAGGTGCCGCACATCCACGCGGACCCGCACTTCGCCGAGACGATCACCGAGGCGATCGGCGACGAGCACTGGGACGTCGTCCTTGCGACCTACGGCCGGATCAAGGTGCTCGGTGAGGTGGTCAGCCCGCACTGCGACCACCTTGTGGCCATCAGCGGTGTGCCGCTCTACCGCGGATTCGTCGAGCCCGACGGCACCCGCCCGTACGGCATGCAGGTGCTCGCGGGCGAGGACAGCCCGAAGGCGGACGAGGTGGAGCATCCGTCGAAGTTCGGCTCGATGATCCTGTCGGCCGAGCGGTCGGTGTTCGCGGCCGGTGCCAAGGCCGGCATTGCGGTCTCGAGCGTGCGGTACCCGCAGATCTACGGCCCGCGCAACATCGTCCCTTGGGAGTGGGCGGTGATGAAGCGCGTTGCCGACGGTCGGCGCCAGATGATCCTCCCGGACGACGGCCTGTGGATCATCTCGCGATGTGCCGCGAGGAACGCGGCCGAAGTGGTGCTGCGGATCGTCGACAACCGAGAGGTATCGGCCGGTCAGGCGTACAACTGCGCCGACGACGTCCAGTACACGCTGCGCCAATGGGCCGAACTCGTGACCGACTTCGCCGGCGGCGAGCTCGAGTTCATCGGCATCCCGTCGTTGCTGGCGCCGTCGGCAATGGCCGAGTGGCTGGCGCCCGGAACGCGTCCACACATGATCGTCAGCACCCAGAAGGCGCGTACGGAGCTCGGCTACCGCGACGTCGTGCATCCGCTCGACGCGATCCGCGACACCGTCGACTGGCTGCGCCGTAACCCGGTGACGAGCGCCGACTACCCGATGTATCCCGCCAAGTTCGACTACCAGCTCGAGGACAAGCTCATCGCGAGCTGGGCACGTGCGGTGGACCGGGTACAGGAAGAGGCACCCGACGAGCCGCCGGAGCTTGCCCATCCGATGCCGCACCCGAAGGCACCGTCGCTCGTCGCTGACGAGCGCGGCCGTTGAGGAGGACGACACCATGAACGTGCAGATCGACAGCTCGCGCTGCGCGGGTCACGGAAGCTGCGTGATCATCTGCAGTTCGGTATTCGATCTGGACGATGACGGCTTCGGCCGAGTCGTCGAGCCGAACCCGGACGAGAGCCTGCGCTCGAACGTCGTCGACGCGGCCGAGAACTGCCCCGAGCAGGCCATCTCCGTCACCGGCTGAACCTCGACACAGGCCGGTGCGCTGCCGTGCGCACTGCTGACGGGGCGATGACCCCGGCCCACTGGTCAGCCGCGGGCTGTGTGCACGACTTGCGGCTCGGTGAACGACAGCAACCCGGCCGCGCCGTTGGCGACGCCCAGTCCGCTGTGCTTCGCGCCGGAGAAGGGAACGTACGGCGGCAGGATCGCGTGGGTGTTGATCCATGCGGTGCCGCACTCGAGTTGCTCGGCGACCTCGGTCGCACGGCCGATGTCGCGGCCCCAGACCGAGCCCGACAACCCGAACTTGGTGTTGTTCGCACGCTCGATCGCCTCGTCCACGGACGTGTACGAAAGGATGGGGATCGCCGGGCCGAACTGCTCCTCGTCGACGATCCGCACGCCCTCGGCAACGTCGGCCAGCACGGTCGGCTCGAAGAAGTACCCGGGCCGGTCGACCGGGTGCCCGCCCGCGGCGACTCGGGCACCGCGGGCGATCGCGTCGGCGACGAGTTCCTTGACGCGGCCGTACTGCTCGCCGGTCGTCAGCGGGCCCATCATGGTCGACTCCTCCTGCGGGCTGCCGACCGTCAGGCTGCGCGCGCCTGTCGCGAACGCGTCGACGATCTCCTCGTAGCGGTCCGCCGGGGCGAAGATGCGCTTCGGGATGCAGCAGATCTGTCCGCAGTTGAAGAACGAGAACTGCAGCAGCGTCCCAACCGTCTTTTCGAGGTCGGCGTCGTCGAGAATGATCGCGGCGTCGTTGCCGCCGAGCTCGAGCGTCACGCGTTTGAGGTCGGCCGCAGCCGCCTGGGCAACGCTGCGCCCTGCGGAGATAGAACCGGTGAAGCTGATCTTGCCGACTGCCGGATGGGAGGTCATCGCCCTACCGAGGTCATCCCCGCCGGTGACGATGTTGACCACTCCGGGCGGCAGCGCCTCGGCCCCGATCTCGCCGAGCAGAAGCGTTGACAGCGGGGTGAACGGGGACGGCTTGAGCACGACCGTGTTGCCCGCGCGGATGGCCGGCGCGATCTTCCAGCTCCATAGCCCGACCGGACCGTTCCACGGCGTGATCGCTGCGACGACGCCGATGGGCCGGTGGGCCACCTCGATAAGCGCGCTCTCGTCGTCCTGGATCGTCTCTCGCGGGAACTCGAGATCGGCGTAATACCGCAGCCACGGACCGACCGACGACACCTCGGCGGTCGAGATAGGGATGGGTTTGCCCGTCTCGAGGCTGAGCAGCCGGACGAGTTCGTCGTGGTTCTTCTCGACCGCGTCGGCGAGTGAGCGCAGGGCCTCGCGGCGTGAGTCGTCGTCCTTGCGCCAGGTCGAGAAGGCAGCAGCGGCCGAGGACATCGCCTCGTCGAGCTGCTCGGCGGTGCATTCAGGGGCTTTGTCCTCGACCTCACCGGTCGCGGGATTCACCACGTCGAAGGTGGCGTGCGTAGTGGCAGGCCGGCCGTTGATCGACATCGCGCGGGGCATCTATGGACGGTAACCATACGGTGCTGGTTTTGCAATGAGCGCTTGACGTACAAGTATCAAATAACGTTTGATTATGGGAGGCCCGCGCCGACGGACCAGGGGACCAGGGGAGCACCGAGTGAAGATGAAGGCCGCGGTTCTGTGGGAAACCGGTCAGCCCTGGAGCGTCGAGGACGTCGAACTCGACGACCCGCAACGCAACGAGGTCCTCGTCCGGATCGAGGCGGCCGGGCTGTGCCATTCCGACGATCACGTCCGGGTGGGTGACGGCATCGCGATGCTCCCAACGATCGGCGGTCACGAGGGCGCCGGCGTCATCGAGAAGCTCGGCCCGGGCGTCGAGGGGCTCGAGGTGGGCGATCACGTCGTGTTCTCGTTCATCCCCGCCTGCGGCCGCTGTCACTGGTGCTCGATCGGGCGGCAGAACCTGTGCGACTACGGAATGTTCCTGATGCAGGGCGGCACGATCACCGGCGGCTACCGCACCCACGCGCGTGGCAAGGACGTCGGCACGCTCTCGCTCTTGGGGACGTTCGCCGAGTACGCGGTGGTGCACGAGACGTCGATCGTCAAGATCGGCGAGGACATCCCGTTCGCCCAGGCCTGCCTGCTCGGCTGCGGCGTCCCGACCGGCTGGGGCTCGTCGGTCTACATCGGCAAGGTGCAGCCGGGCGAGACGGTCGTGGTCGTCGGAATCGGCGGCATCGGTGCGAACGCGCTGCAGGGCGCGCGCGTCGCGGGCGCGAGGACGATCGTCGCCGTCGACCCCGTCGAGTACAAGCGCGACCAGGCCAAGATCTTCGGCGCCACCCACACCGCGGCGTCGATGGAGGAGGCGTTCGAGCTCGTCGGCGAAGTGACCAACGGCGTGATGGCCGACGTCGGCGTGTGCACGATCGGCATCGTCGAAGGCCACATGATGCAGCCGTTCACCGATCTGGTCTCCAAGGGCGGTCGCGCCGTGCTCACCGGCATGGCGCGCAACACTGACAGCGACGTCACGCTCGGTCTGCAGCTGTTCGCGCTCTTCGAGAAGTCGCTGCTCGGAACCGTGTACGGAGGCTGCAGCCCGCGCGCCGACATCCCGCGGCTGGCCGACCTGTACCGCGCGGGGAAGCTGCAACTCGACGAGCTCATCACCCGCACTTACGCACTGGACGAGATCAACCAGGGGTACGAGGACATGCTCGCCGGCAAGAAC
>DATGFB010000347.1:0-9310 GCA_035309605.1 Jatrophihabitantaceae bacterium | reverse complement strand
GCACCAGGCGACCGCCGAGCCGAGGTGGCTCGACGCGGCCGGACGGCTGCTCGACACCGCGCTCGCGCACTTCGCCGACGGCTCAGGTGGGTTCTACGACACCGCCGACGACGCCGAGCAACTCGTGCGGCGTCCGAAGGATCCGACCGACAACGCGACGCCGTCCGGCTCGAGTGCACTCGCCGCGTCGCTGGCGTCGTACTCGGCGCTGACCGGTTCGTACGAACATCGAGTCGCGGCCGAGAACGCGCTGCGCATCGTGAGCGAACTCGGCACGCGCCAGCCGCGGTTCGTCGGATGGGCGCTCGCGGCGGCAGAGGCGTTGGCGGCCGGCCCGCTGCAGATCGCCATCGTCGGCGAGGCCGGCGGCGGTCCGCTGACGCGCACCGCGTGGCTGCGCCGGCCGGACGGCGCCGTAGTGGTGAGCGGCGCGCCGGACGCGCCGGACGTCCCGCTGCTCGCGGGACGTCCGCTCGTGCGGGGCATGCCCGCCGCCTACGTCTGCCGAGGGATGGTGTGCGACCTGCCGGTCACCGACCAACAGGCACTGCTCGCCCAACTCACCCGTTGACTGGTCACTTGCGCGTCGACTGGTCACCTATAAGTGACCAGTCGACGGTGTAACTGACCAGTCAACGTGGGCGGTTGGGGTCAGGCCGTGAGGTTGGGGCCTTCCTTGCGCAGCTTGTCCACCTCGGACATCGCATCGCGCAAACCTGCCAGCCAGTCGTCGGTGTGCTCGCCCACGAGCGTGACGCACCAGGCCAGCGCGTCCGAGCGCGAGCGCGCGACGCCCGAGTCGACGAGCGTGTCGAGCACCTGCCGCTCGCTCTGCCGCAACCGGGTCATCACCGGTACCGCGAGGTGCGTGAACACCGCGCGGGTGTCGCCGATGGACGCACCCCACGCGATCTTGCGGCCGTAGCGTGCCTCCGCCTCGTCCGCGATCTGCATGCGCTGCTCGCGCGTGTCCTCGCGGAAGCGCCCGATGCGCCCGTGCGCCGCTGCGGTGCGGGCATCCTCGTCCGCACCCGCGTCCACCTCGGGCGCCGCGAGCTCACCGATCACGGTGATCTCCTCGCGGTCGACGGTGATCGACGGGGCGGTGCTGAACCAGCCCTCGGGCAGGCGTCCGGCCAACCAGGCGGGGACGTCGTCCGCCGGCGGGAGGTCGGCCTGTTGCCAGCCTCCGGGCCGGCCGTAGCGGCGGCCGTGGCCGCGTCGCATTCCTTCGTGTCTCATGATTCTTCTCCAAGTCTGCAATGCTGATTACACAATTACACGCTAGCGCGCCGTGTCAAGGCCGCCCCTG
Organism: Jatrophihabitantaceae bacterium; assembly: GCA_035309605.1. Taxonomy (GTDB): domain Bacteria; phylum Actinomycetota; class Actinomycetes; order Mycobacteriales; family Jatrophihabitantaceae; genus DATGFB01. Next base: position 7,998 of record DATGFB010000347.1, on the reverse strand, counting down.
GCAAGACGCCCGCGGACGTGCAAAACTGCAACACGTTTCAGTTCGGGTAAGGGAGAGCGATGAACCGGTCGGCCGATTACGTGGTGGTGGGTTCCGGCAGCGCGGGCGCGATCATCGCCCGCCGGCTCGCCGACAGCGGCGCGTCAGTGCTGCTGCTCGAGGCAGGCGGCAAGGACACCCGGCAACTGGTGCGCAAGCCCGGGATGATCGGCCCGATGCACGCCGTGCCGCAGCTCAAGGCGACGGTCGACTGGGGGCACTACACGGTCGAGCAGAAGCACGCGCTCGGGCGCAAGATCCCGCAGACGCACGGCAAGGTCGTCGGCGGCTCCAGCTCGATCAACGGCATGGTGTTCGTGCGCGGCAACCACAAGAACTACGACGACTGGGCCGCGGAGGGCAACGCCGGCTGGTCGTTCGCCGACGTGCTGCCGCACTTCAAGAAGTTCGAGTCGTTCGAGGACGGCGGCAACGACTGGCGCGGCGGCGACGGCCCGATCAAGGTCATCCGCGCTCGCGACCTGACGCCCGCGTCAGAGGCGTTCATCGAAGCGCTCGCCGACACCGGCGGGCTGAAGAAGAACCCCGACTACAACGCGGCCGAACAAGAAGGCGTCTCGATCTTCCAGCAGAGCAACTCGCGCGGACTGCGTTCGAGCACCGCGGTCGGCTACCTCGACGACCGCCCCACGAACCTCACGCTGCTGCGCGAGACGCAGGTCGCGCGCGTCGTGGTCGAGAACGGTCGCGCCACCGGCGTCGAGATCCTGACCGAGAACGGCCGCGAGACGATCCGGGCGAACCGCGAGGTGATCGTCAGCGGCGGCACGTTCGGGTCTCCGCACCTGCTGATGCTGTCGGGCATCGGGCCGGCCGATCACCTGCGTGCGTTCGGCGTCGACGTCGTCGCGGACCTGCCTGTCGGCGACAACCTGCACGACCACTTGTTCGTACCCGTCACGTTCGCGATGCCGACCGGCATCCGTCGCTCGTCGCCCGGTTACTTCGCGCGCGCGTTCATCAAGGAGAACCTGCGCAACGACAGCACGTGGCTCGCGCGCAGCGTCTTCGAGGTCGTGGCGTTCGCGCGCAGCCGGCACGCCGGCGAGATTCCGGATCTGCAGCTGCATGTGCTGCCGTGGGGTTACCCGGGCCCCAACCAGGACGCACCGATCCGGCACAAGCCCGACCCGCGGCGCTCCCTCACGATCATGTCGACGCTGATCTACCCGAAGAGTCGCGGCACGCTTCGGCTCACCTCAGCCGATCCGACGGCGGCGCCGGCGATCGATCCGAACTACCTGGACGAGCAGCACGACATCGACGTCCTCGTGGACGGCATCGAGTTGATCCGAGAGACGATGGCGAACAAGGCGATCGCAGCCGGTGTCGAGGGCGAGATCTCGCCCGGGCCGCAGTACCCGTCGCGCGCCGATCTCGAGAAAGAGGTGCTCAACCGAGCGACCACGGTCTACCACCCCGTGGGGACGTGCCGGATGGGTGTGGACGAACGGGCTGTCGTCGACCCGCAGCTGCGGGTGCGCGGTGTCGAAGGATTGCGCGTAGCCGACGCGTCGATCATGCCGAGCATCGTCGGCGGCAACACGAACGCAGGATCGATGATGATCGGCGAGCACGCGGCCGCGCTGATCTTGTCCTGATCGCTCAGGCGGTAGCGCGCAGCTCCTCGAGGATGCGCGCCGCGGATTCGTGGCGCAGCACGGCCTGGTGCAAGCGGTCAGCGGCCGCAGTGATCCAAGCGTCCTCGTGCGTCTGGTGAGCGTCGTGCAGCGCCAGCTCGCTGCGGTACAGGTTCTCGCAGGACGCCTCGTACTCGTTGACTGCCGTATCCACGTCGGCGCTTCCCATCGTCATCGCCATCCAACCTTCGACCCGGGCCTCATCGCCCGGACCTGGACCATCCCCGACCGTAGGTCTCATCGGCACGTACGCCCAGGTCCTTGAAGGCCCGGCCGTTTGGGACCAACGTCCCCAATCAGGAGTTCGGCCCTGGATGTCCTGATACGGGAATGTCTGCGGCAGGGTCGGCGCTGACCCGACATGACCGACCTCGACTCCGTCGCCGCAGTAGCGAAGGCCGGCGACTTCTTCGCCGTCGTGTCCACGGCGCACGCGAACAACGCGGTGCACTCGACCGTCGTCAAGGCAGGGGTACTGCCGCATCCCGTCAGCGGCACTCCGTCCGTCGCACTGGTGCTGCTCGGCGGCGCGGCGAAGCTGCGCTATCTGCGTGCCAACGGACGTGCGGCCGTCGCGTTCATGCACCAAGGCCGGTGGGCCGCGGTCGAAGGTCCGGTGACCATGTACGGCCCGGACGACGACACCTCGGTGGACGTGTTGCCGACGATCCGCGCGGTGTACGTGGCCGCGGGCGGCACGCACGACGACTGGGACGCGTTCGACCGCGCGATGGCCGAGGACCGCAGGTGCGCCGTCTTCGTGGCTGCGGAACGGATCACAGGCAGCGGCTGATCGTCACTTTCCGCGCACGCACGTCGTCCTCTCGACGACAACACAGATCGAGGGAGCGACATCGTGGTAGCGGAATTGACAGAGCCGGGTCTGCCGGTAATCAGCGCACAGGACCTGGCGAAGACATATGCACGCGACGTGCGTGCGGTGCGGGGCATCAGCTTCGACGTTCCGGCGGGTGAGACGTTCGGCTTGCTCGGCCCGAACGGCGCAGGCAAGTCGACGACGATCGGGATGCTCAACAGCACGGTGCGGCCGACATCCGGACGCGCGTTCCTCGGCGGGCTCGACGTGGCACGCAACCCGATCGCGACGCGCGCGATGAGCAGCGTGGTCTTCCAGGACACCGTCGTCGACCGCACCTTGACGGGCCGCCGCAATCTCGGCATCCACCTCAAGCTGTGGGGGCGCGACACGCCGTCCGGGCGCGCCGCGGTTGCCGAGCTGACCGACGCGGTCGACATCGACGGCGTGCTCGACCGGCCGGTCGAGACCTACAGCGGCGGCCAGCGGCGCCGGCTCGAGATCGTGCGCGCGTTGGTGTCGTCGCCGCGTGTGCTGTTCCTGGACGAGCCGACGGTCGGTCTCGACACGCGCATCCGGCACGAGTTGTTCGACGTGATCGCGACGCTGCGCATGCGCACCGGCGTGACGATCATCCTCACCACGCACTACCTCGACGAGGCGGAGCGCTTGTGCGACCGGCTCGCGATCGTGGACCAGGGCGTCATCGTCGCGTGTGACACGCCCGCGAACCTGACGGCGGCGCTCGGCCGCGAGGTGCTCGAGCTGCGCGTCGACGATGCGGTACGCGCGGTGCGTGCACTCGCCGATACCGGGGTCCGGCCGCCGGACGTCCTGGTCGTCGGCACGACCGTCACCGTGTGCCTCAAAGCCATCGAAGCCGATCGAGTCTTCGACGCATTCGACGTCGCCGGCGTGAGTGTGCATGCGTCCACCCGGCGTCCACCGAGCCTGGACGACGTCTACCTGCAACTGACCGGCGACCGCTTCGCGCCGGCCGGCAACTGAAAGAAGAATCGACATGACAACCGTTACGGTCCCTGTCGCACTGCCTGCGACCACGATGCGCGGACGCGCGGTGAGCGCGATCCCCACCCTTGCCTTTCGCCGACTGGCGTTGACCATCCGCACACCTCGCTCGGTGGCCGTGCCGCTCGTCGGGCCGGTGATGTTCGCGCTCGTGCTCGCGCCGGCACTCGCGAACACCGTCGCGGATCACGCGCAGCGCACCACGTACATGACGTACTACGCGCTCGCGACGGCCGGCCTGCTGGTGCCACTGAACTGCATGTTCTCCGGACTGGGTGTGGTGCTCGACCGGCAACAAGGCGCACTGCGCGAGTTGCTCGTCGCACCGATCCGGCGATCGTCCATCGTGCTGGGCAACCTGCTCGCAGCGCTGACCATCACCGGCGTGCAACTGGCCGTGCTCATCCTGGTCGCCGCGGCGCGCGGTGCCGACTTCCAGGTCGCGATGCGCATCCTCTGGTTCTTCGGCGCGGCGCTCGCGTTCTGCGTCGTCATGTACGCCGTCGCGGAGATCCTCGCCACCCGGCTCACCTCCCCTGAGGAGTACACCGCCGCGTTGCCGCCGATCGCGATCGTGCCGTTCTTCTTCGCGGGCTCGCTGTACCCGATCTCGGCGCTGCCGCACTGGATCGAGCCGGTTGCGCGCGTGCTCCCGCTCACCCACGCGATCGCGCTGTTCCGGTACGGGCTGACCAGCGACCACGGGCAGGCGCTGCACAACATCTGGGGGGCACACGACCCGTCGGCGATGGCGGCGCTGTCGTTGCTCGTCGTCGTCGCGTTCGCCGCGGTCGCGCTCGCCGGCGCGGTCCGGCTGTTCACCAGGGCGGGGACGAGCTGAGCGGGACCCGCTAAGTTAGGTGCTCGTGGGTGTTCGCGACGCCGTCTACTCCGTCTACGAGCGGCGGCTGCGAGCACATCTGGAGGGGCTGCCCACCCCGCGGCACGTCGCGATCATGATCGACGGCAACCGCAGATGGGCCCGAGCGGCCGGCTTCGACGACGTGAGCCAGGGGCACGTCGTCGGGGCGCGGCACATCGCCGATCTGCTCGACTGGTGCGGCGAGGCCGGCGTCGAGCACGTGACCGTGTGGCTGCTCTCGACCGACAACCTGCGCCGTCCCCCTGACGAGCTCGCGCCGCTGCTTTCGATCATCGCGGGCGTCGCAGAGGAGTTGTCCGCGCCGGGACGGCCGTGGCGGGTGCAAGCGGTCGGTGCGCTCGATCTGCTGCCCGCCGAGACGGCCGAGGCACTGAAGGCGGCCGAGGAACGCACCGCCGACCGCAACGGCCTCACCGTCAACGTCGCGGTCGGCTACGGCGGCCGGCGTGAGATCGCCGACGCGGTGCGCTCACTGTTGCAAGAACACGCAGCCGCGGGTACGTCCATCGACGAGCTCGCCGAGATCATCGACGTCGACCACATCGCCGAGCACCTCTACACCAAGGGCCAGCCCGATCCGGATCTCGTGATCCGCACGTCGGGCGAGCAGCGTCTCGGTGGCTTCTTGCTGTGGCAGTCGGTGCACTCCGAGTTCTACTTCTGCGACGCGCTCTGGCCGGACTTCCGCAAGATCGACTTCTTGCGCGCGCTGCGGGATTTCGGTACGCGGCAAAGACGGTTCGGCGCCTGACCCCCTTCCGGCGTCATTGAGAGTTTTCCTGGACGTAACCCCCAGTCCCGCGCGCCTCACCTGGCCGACGCCTTGGCCGACGTAGCGTCCGACTCGGCGGTCCGGACCAACCGGCCCGCCGGAGAGGTCCCGACCGGTGGTTCATTCCAGCGAGGGGGACCGGAGTGCCCCCGCCGGGATCGGCGGGACGCCCGGATCTCCGACGGCGCGACGCCGTGCACATCGCGGTCGCGCCCAGTCCCAGCCTGGAGTGCTCTGTGACCGAAGCCGTGACCGATGCCGTGACCGATGCCGTGACTGATGCCGCCGTGCCGCTTGCCGATAACCGAGGCGTGCGCACCTTCGTTCTCGACACCTCCGTCCTGCTCTCGGACCCGGGTGCGTTGGGGCGGTTCGCCGAGCACGAGGTCGTGTTGCCGCTCGTCGTGATCAGCGAGCTCGAGGGCAAGCGGCACCACCCGGAACTCGGCTGGTTCGCGCGGCAGACGCTTCGGGTGCTCGACGAGCTCCGGATCAAGCACGAGCGTCTCGACGCGCCCGTGGCGATCGGCGATCAGGGCGGCACGCTGCACGTCGAGCTGAACCACTCCGACCTGTCGTCGCTGCCGCAGGGCTTCCGCGTCGACAGCAACGACTCGCGCATCCTGGCCGTCGCGCTCAACCTCGCCGCCGAGGGACGCGACGTCACGCTCGTCACCAAGGACATGCCACTGCGTGTCAAGGCGGCGTCGGTCGGCCTGGCCGCGGACGAGTACCGCATGCACCCGATCGCCAGCAGCGCGGGCTGGACCGGCATGCGCGAACTGGACGTCGCCGCCGAGACGATCGACGCGCTCTACGACGGGCAACTGCTCGACGTCGCCACGCACGCCGACTTCGCCGACATCGCCGATCTGCCCTGCCACACCGGGCTGGTGCTGCACTCGGCGAAGGGCTCCGCGCTCGGGCGCGTGACGCCGGACAAGCAGGTGAAGCTGGTGCGCGGCGACCGTGAGGCGTTCGGCCTGCACGGTCGATCGGCCGAGCAGCGGATTGCGCTCGATCTGCTGCTCGATCCGGACGTCGGCATCGTGTCGCTCGGCGGACGCGCCGGCACCGGCAAGTCCGCGCTGGCGCTGTGCGCCGGGCTCGAAGCGGTGCTCGAACGGCGCGCACACAAACGTGTCGTGGTGTTCCGCCCGCTCTACGCGGTGGGCGGTCAGGATCTCGGCTACCTGCCCGGCAACGAGAACGAGAAGATGTCGCCCTGGGCGCAGGCCGTGTTCGACACGCTCGGTGCGCTCGTCTCGTCCGAGGTCATGGAGGAAGTGCTCGACCGCCGCATGCTCGAAGTGCTGCCGCTGACCCACATCCGCGGCCGGTCGCTGCACGACTCGTTCGTGATCGTCGACGAAGCCCAGTCGCTAGAACGCAACGTCCTGCTGACGGTGCTGTCGCGCATCGGCGCCGGTTCGCGCGTGGTGCTCACGCATGACGTCGCGCAGCGCGACAACCTGCGCGTCGGCCGCCACGACGGCGTCGCCGCGGTGATCGAGGCGCTGCGCGGTCACCCGTTGTTCGCGCACGTCACGCTCACTCGCTCGGAGCGCTCGCCGATCGCGGCGCTGGTCACCGAGATGCTCGAGGACCTGCCGCTCTAAGGCGTTTTCTCCCCGCCTCCGCGCGCTACATCGGTCGGGTGGCGCACGCGGGCGGGGAGAAGTCAGAGGCAAATCTGGAACAAGTTCTAGTTCGTTGGTACGGTCCTCGTCGTGGGTGAATGGAATCGGGCCGAGCTGGCCGACGCGTTCGAGCATTACCAGCGACACGTCGAAGACGTCGTCAAGACAGGGGAGTGGGCGCGCTTCGCCGACCTGTTCACCGAGGACGCGACGTACGTCGAGCACGTATACGGCACGTTCCACGGCCGCGCCGAGATCCGCGACTGGATCGTGCGGACCATGACCACGTTCCCCGGCTCGTCGATGGTCGGGTTCCCACCGCGCTGGTCGGTGATCGACGAGGACCGCGGCTGGATCGTCTGCGAGATCCGCAACATCATGGCCGACCCGGGCGACGGCAGCGTGCACGAGGAACCGAACATCACGATCCTGCGCTACGCGGGCAACGGGCTGTTCTCCAACGAGGAGGACGTCTACAACCCTGCGCGCTACCTGCCGATGGTGCTCACCTGGGCGCGTACCGCCGAGCAGCACGGCCGGCTGCCCGCAGCGGCGGCGCCGTGGATGGCGGCTTACGCCGGGTAGCTACGGTTCGTCCGTGATCCTGTTCGTCACCGGCACGGGAACCGGAATCGGCAAGACGGTCGTCGCGGCTGCCCTCGCGTCGTGCGCGACGGGGAGCGTGGCCGTCGTGAAGCCGGCGCAGACCGGCGTGGCGCCGGGCGAGCCCGCCGACCTCGCCGAGGTCGCCGTCATGTCCGGTTGCCCGGACGGGCACGAGTTTGCGCGCTACCCCGATCCGCTCTCGCCGCACCACGCTGCCGCGATCAGTGGACTGCCCGAGCTGGATCTCGACGACGTCGTGGATCGCATCGGCGCACTGGCCGACGAGCGCGACCTCGTGCTCGTCGAGGGTGCGGGCGGATTGCTCGTGCCGTTCACGCGCGACGGCTGGACGTTGCTCGATCTCGCGACCGAACTCGGCGGCCGCATCGTGCTGGTGACCGCTGCCGGCCTCGGCACGCTGAGCCACACCGCGGCGGCTCTTCAGGTGCTACGCACCGAGGATCTCGGCGACGCCGACATCGTCATCGGCAGCTGGCCGCGTGAACCAGGACTCGCCGAACGGTGCAACGCCGCCGATCTCGCGCGACGCT
>DATGFB010000346.1:0-3834 GCA_035309605.1 Jatrophihabitantaceae bacterium | reverse complement strand
GGCGCGGCTGGCCGCCGGCGCGGAGCAGACCCGGTGGTATTCGCCGGCGGCCCACGCGTTCCGCGACGACGTCGCCGCGCTCGTCCGGCAGATGCACGGCGCCGCGGGCCGCCTCGACGCGGCGGCGCACGCTCTCGACCGGCACGCGGCGCGCGTGTCCGCCGTCGTCTCCGCTCCGGTACACGCGGCGGAATCCGTCGGGTCGTGGTTGGGCCTGTGAGCACGCACGGCGTGCAGGTCCGCGGTGGCAGCGGCGGCATCGAAGCGCACTACGACGACATGGTGTCGGCGGCTGGGCTGTTCGCCTCCGCGGCGGCCGAGCTGGGTCACGTCGCGTTGTCGCTGCACGGCTACCTCGCCGACGGCGGACTCATCACAGGCGGCGTGTTCGATCCGTTCGGCGCGACGTCATTCGAGTTCGACCTGGTGGACGCCCTCGACGGCCCTGGCGGCGTTACGTGGCTCGCCGCGAAGTGCGCCGCCCTCGACGTGTCATTGCGCGCCGCGGCGACGGCGTACGAGGTGGGCGATCGTGTGCTCACGCAGGCGCACACAGTGCTCGACGGCGTGATCGACCTACCGCGTGCAGCGACCGCCGCGGGCGAGACGTTCGAACTCACGGGCAGCTTCGCCTCGGCGTTCAACCGATTCGTCACGCAAGATCCCGCAATCACGGACGAGCTCGTGCTCGCGATGGGCGGTGTGCGCGGCCCGGCGTTGCGCGTCGCGGACGAGTTGATGAGCGACGGACACCCCGTCGTCGCCGATCGTGGCTACGACACCTCGCCCGAGTCGGCGCGCCCGCCGCGCAGCCTCGCCGACCTCATCCGCGCGCTCTCGGTGCGCGATGCCGAGGCGCACGGCGCGATCGACGTGCGCATCCTGACGCGCGCCGACGGCACCCGATCGGTGATCGTCGACCTGCCGGGCACCAAGTCGTGGCAGCCGCTGCCCAACCGCGATGTCACCAGCCTCGCCGCGAACGTCCGCGCCATCGTCGGCAGGAGCACGTCCTACGAGCGCGGTGTGTTGAGCGCACTGGCGCAGGCCGGCGTGCGCGGCGACGACCACATCATGCTCGTCGGGCACAGCGAGGGCGGCATGGTCGCCGTGCAGACCGCGATCGACGTCGCCAAGACCCGCCAATTCCACGTGACGCACGTCGTGACAGCCGGTGCCCCGATCGGCGTACTCGCACCGCACGTGCCTCGTGACGTGCAGGTGCTCGCGATCGAGAACGCCCACGACATGGTTCCGCACCTCGACGGCGTGACCAACGCGGATCGCGTCAACGTCACCACGTGCACGATCGGCCACGACTCCGGCCAGATCATCGGCGACCACACGCTCGACGGAACGTACCTGGCCGGCGCCGCGGACGTCGACGCCAGCGACGACACGTCGATACGCGCGTTCCTGTCGAGCGCGCAGGGCTATCTCGACGCGACGACTGTCGAGACCCATCGCTTCGTGCTCACGCGCGGCCGCTGAAACCCGCGCTTGCCGCGCGGCACCGCGTGGGAAACGATTCGCGGCATGTGGGGACTGATGCAGGACGTGCCGCTGACCACGACGTCGATCCTCGACCGGGCACGTAGGTACTGGGGCGGCAAAGAGGTCGTGACGCGCACCGCCACCGGCATCGAGCACGCGACGGTGTCCGACGTCGTCGCCGAGGCGGGCCGACTGGCCACCGCGCTCGACGGGCTGGGCCTGACGACGGATGCGCGCGTGGGCACGTTCGCGTGGAACACGGCCCGGCACCTCGCGCTGTACTTCGCGATCCCCGGCACCGGCCGGGTGATGCACACGCTGAACATCCGCTACTTCCCCGAGCAGCTGATCTACACGGTCAAGCACGCCGAGGACGAGGCGATCTTCGTCGACCGCTCGCTGCTCCCGCTGTTCGGCAAGGTGTTGCCGGAGCTGCACGAGGTCAAGCACATCGTCGTGATGGACGACGGCACGCCCAACGAGCTGCCGAACGACCCGCGGGTGATCGCGTACGACGACCTGCTCAGCGCAGCGACGCCGGCCGATCTCGACGGACGCGTCACGGACGAGCGTCAGGCAGCGGCGATCTGCTACACGACTGGCACCACCGGCAACCCGAAGGGCGTCGTCTACTCGCACCGCTCGACGTGGTTGCACTCGATCGCGATCCTCACGTCGGGTGTGTTCGCGGTGCGTGAGTCCGATCGCGTGCTGCCCGTGGTCCCGATGTTCCACGCGAACGCGTGGGGGCTGCCGTACGCCGCGTTCATGGGTGGCGCGTCGCTCGTCCTGCCGGGACCGGACCTGTCGCCCGCCGGCGTGCTGCGGCTCATGCAGGACGAGCGGGTCACGCTCGCTGCGGGCGTCCCCACGATCTGGATGGGCATGGTCCCGCTGCTCGACCAGCACGACCTCTCGTCGCTGCGCGGGATCATCTGCGGCGGATCGGCCGTGCCGAAGGCACTGTCGGAGGCGTGGCGCGCAAAGATCGGGTTGCCGATCACGCAGGCGTGGGGCATGACCGAGCTCTCGCCGCTGGGTTCGGTGTGCAGCATGCGTTCGGAGTTCGACGGGCTGCCCGAGGACCAACTCGCGGACATCCGCGCGACAGCCGGCATCGCACCGCCGGGAGTCGAGATGCGCATCGTCGACTCCGAGACGCGCGCCGAGTTGCCGTGGGACGACGTCGTGTCCGGCGAACTCGAGTGCCGCGGGCCGTGGATCGCCAAGCAGTACTACCGCACCGACGAGCCCGGCGAGCAGTTCTCGCCGGACGGCTGGCTGCGCACGGGCGACGTCGCGTCCATCTCGCCGCTGGGCTACCTGCGACTGGTCGACCGCACGAAGGACCTGGTGAAGTCCGGCGGCGAGTGGATCAGCTCCGTCGAACTCGAGAACGAGATCATGGCGCACCCGAAGATCGCCGAAGCGGCCGTGATCGCCGTGCCGCACGCCAAGTGGGGCGAACGGCCGCTTGCGTGCGTCGTCGTCGCCGAGGGCGAGACGCTGACGCGTGAGGACGTGCTCGACTTCCTGCGCGGGCGGCTCACGTCCTGGCAGGTCCCGGACGATGTTGTGTTCATCGACGAGGTGCCGAAAACCAGCGTCGGCAAGTTCTCGAAGAAGACCCTGCGGGACAAGTTCGGGAACTACGAGCTGCCAACCTGACCGGTTTGCCCGGTATTAGCGCGGATCGGCGCCCAGCTGCTGAGAGGATCCGCGTGTCGTACCACCAGCAACTCTTGTCACATGCGTAACATCACTGGTTTGATCTCTTGATGTGATGGGACGCCTGCTGCACAGCCGAGCGCGAGCTGCTCTCGTGTGCCTTGCTGCGCTCGCCATCGTCGGGTCTGCGAGCGTCGTGGCGGTCGGCGCGTTCGCCTCGACCCCGTCGCATCTTCCGTTCGGCCACGTCGACAAAGTCGAGCAGATCCCCGGTGGGTTTCAGACCGGTGGCTGGGCGATCGACCCGGACACGTCAGCGCCGATCGCCGTCCACGTCTACATGGACGGGCATCTCCAAGTCGCAGTGCTGGCCAACGAGTACCGCCCTGACATCGCAACCCGCTATCCGAGCCTCGGCGGCGACCACGGGTTCTTGGTGAACGTGATGGCACCCGCCGGTACGCACACCGTGTGTGTGTATGCGATCAACTTCGGCGCAGGATCCGGTAACCCCGGCATCGGATGCCGGACGCTGACACTGAACTACAGCCCGAGCGGCGCGATCACGTCGTTGGTGCAATACGGCAGCGGCTTCCACGTCACCGGTTGGGCGAGGGATCCCGACACGTCCGCTGCGGTGACGGTCAAGGTCTATTACGACGGCACACAAGT
>DATGFB010000345.1:0-5589 GCA_035309605.1 Jatrophihabitantaceae bacterium | reverse complement strand
GCGTTCCTGCCGTTCCTCGGCGGGTTCGGCTACCAGATCTACAACGGACTGCCGCAGATCAACGACCTCGACGTGGGGTATCCGGCGATGATCGGCGCCGCGATCCTCGTCGCCTTGCTCGCGGTGCTGTCCGACGTGGTGCTCAACGGCGTGCAGCGGCTCGTCGTCTCGCCTGGCGTGTCCGGGCGGTTCCGCACCCGCGAAAGAGTGCCTGCGCTCGCGCAACTTCCGGACCACGTGGAGGTGGCGCCCGCCAAGTCCTGATGTGCCCATTGGAAGAGATCTCGCAGGGTTCCTGAACAAGGAGAGTTGGATGAGAACCAAGTTCGCCGCGGTTTCGGCCGCAGTGCTCGCACTGACGCTTGCGGTCAGCGCGTGCTCGAGTTCGAAGTCGAAGGCGCCCACGACGTCGTCGGGCGGTGCCGGTTCAAGCAGCGCAGCCGGTGCCGGCTCGCTGGTGGTCGGCTCGGCCGACTTCCCCGAGAGCGTGCTCCTTGCCGACATCTACGCCGACGCACTGACGGCAAAGGGTGTCAGTGTCACCAAGAAGCTCAACATCGGCGAGCGTTCGGTGTACTTCAAGGCGTTGCAGGACGGCTCGATCAGCTTCTTCCCGGAGTACAACGGCTCGATCCTGTACTACCTGAGCACAAGCGCGACCGCGAAGAGCACCTCCGATGTCGACGCGGCGCTCAAGACCGCACTTGGCACCTCGCTCACGGCGCTGAATTCTGCAACGGCGCAAGACAGCGACACGATCACCGTCACCAAGGCGACGGCGACGAAGGACAACCTGACGTCCATCGCCGACCTCGCGTCGGTTGCTAGCAAGCTCACCCTCGGTGCGCCGGCAGGGTTCAAGACGCGCGCCGACGGCGTGCCCGCGCTGAAGTCGGTGTACGGCGTCACGTTCGGGCACTTCACGCCGACGCAAGCCGGTGGCACCGTGACGGTGACCGCGCTGAAGAACGGCACGATCGACGCGGCCGACATCTTCTCGACCGATCCGTCGATCGCGGCGAACAACTTCGTGTCGCTCACCGACCCGAAGAACATGTTCGCGGCGCAGAACATCACCCCGATCGTGTCGGCGTCGAAGCTGACGAGCACGATCAGTGACGCGGCGAATGCGGTGTCGGCCAAGCTCGACACCGCAACGCTCGCATCGCTCGTCGCGAAGGTGTCCGGCGGCCAGTCGCCCGATTCCGTCGCGAAGGCGTGGCTCACGAGCGTCGGTCTCGGCTAGCCGCTGATATCCCCGACAGTGGCCCGGAGCGATTCGCTCCGGGCCACTGTCGTGCCAGGGTGTGCACGTGACATTCGACGCGATGTGGGCCGAGTTGGCCGGCATCGGCCGTGCGTCGTCGGGCGGGTATCGCCGCTATGCATGGACGCGCGAGGACTTCGAGCTGCGCGAGTGGTTCGCGTCGAGCGCAGCGGCCCGCGGCATGTCCGTCGTCGTCGACCGGGCCGGCAACCAGTGGGCGTGGTGGGGGAATCCGGACGAAGCGATCGGGGTCGTCACGGGCAGTCACCTCGATTCCGTGCCCGACGGCGGTGCGTTCGACGGGCCGCTCGGCGTCGTGTCGGCGTTCGCCGCGTGCGACGCGCTGCGGGCGAAGGGCGTCGAGCTCACACGTCCACTCGGGGTCGTCAACTTCACCGACGAGGAGGGCGCGCGGTTCGGGCTGGCCTGCGTGGGATCGCGGCTGCTCACCGGCGCATTGGCCCCCGACCGCGCGATGGCGCTGCGTGACGAGGACGGCACGACGCTCGCCGAAGCACTGCGCGCCGGCGGTCGCGATGCAGTGGCAGCCGATCCCGAGGCGCTGCTGCGCGTTGGCACGTTCGTGGAACTGCATGTCGAGCAAGGGCGCGGCCTCGTCGAGCTGAACGCGCCGGTCGCGGTCGCCGGGGCGATCTGGCCGCACGGCAGATTCCGCATCGACCTGCCGGGTGAGGCGAATCACGCGGGCACCACTGCACTGGCGGACCGGCGCGACCCGATGCTCGACTACGCGCAGGTCGTGCTCGGTGCACGTGCGTCGGCAAAGCGACACGGCGCGCTGGCCACCTGCGGCAAGGTGCAGGTCGAACCGAACGGCGTCAACGCGATTGCGTCGCGCGTGACCGCATGGCTGGACGCGCGCGGCGCACGTGCCGACGACGTGCGCGCGGTCGCGGCCGATGTCGCCGAGCTCGCGCGTTCGTCCGGCGGTGCGCTCGTAGAGGAGTCGTGGACGGACCGGACGCCGTTCGACGCGATCCTCTCCGACGACATCGCACACGACGTGCTGGGCGGCGCGCCGCGTCTTGACACCGGTGCCGGGCACGACGCCGGTGTGCTCGCGCAGGCCGGCGTGTCCGCGGCCATGCTGTTCGTCCGCAATCCGACCGGCGTCTCGCACTCGCCCGCTGAGTTCGCCGAACGCGACGACTGCCTCGCTGGCGTCGCGGCGTTGACGCGGGTTCTCGGAGATCTGCTGGCCGGCGGCGCGCAAGCATGACCACGTACTTCGCCGCGCACGCGTGGCTGCCGGCGGGGCTTGCGGACCGCGTGTGCATCGAGGTCGACGGCGCCCGCATCACGACGGTGCGCGCCGATGCGGAGCGCGAGCCTGCCGACGTGGCGCTGCCGGGCCTGGTGCTGCCCGGCTTCGCGAACACGCACAGCCACGCGTTCCATCGCGCGCTGCGCGGCCGCACGCATGGCGACGGCGGCACGTTCTGGACGTGGCGGGAACAGATGTATGCCGTCGCTGCGCAGCTCGATCCGGACAGCTACCACCGGCTCGCACGCGCGGTCTTCGCCGAAATGGCGCTCGCCGGCGTGACATGCGTCGGCGAGTTCCACTACCTGCACCACGCGCCGGGTGGTGTTCGGTACGCCGATCCGAATGCGATGGGTGCGGCGCTCATGCAGGCGGCCGCGGACGCGGGCATCCGCGTCACGCTGCTCGACGCGTGCTACCTCTCCGGTGGCCTTGCTGCCGACGGACCGCAACCGCTCGCTGGTGTGCAGCTGCGTTTCGATGACGTCACCGCCGACGGTTGGAGCGAGCGGTTCGCCTCGTTGCGTCCCGCGGCGAACGCGCGCATCGGCGCGGCGATCCACTCGGTGCGCGCCGTGCCGCGCGAGCAACTGCCGACGGTCGTGGCAGCCGCGCACAACATGCCGTTGCACGTGCACCTGTCCGAGCAGATCGCCGAGAACGAGCAGTGCGTCGCCGCGTACGGCCTGACGCCGATGCGCTTGTTGCACGAGGCCGGCGCGCTCGGCGCATCGAGTACCGCGGTGCACGCGACGCACGTGACCGGCGACGACATCGCCGAGCTCGGCGCGTCCGGCACGTCCATCTCGATGTGCCCGACGACCGAGCGAGACCTCGCCGACGGCATCGGCCCCGCACGGCAGTTGCGCGACGCAGGCTGCCCGATCGTGCTCGGCAGCGACCAGCACGCCGTCATCGACCTGATCGAAGAGGCGCGGGCACTCGAGATGGACGAGCGACTGGCCACGCGAACCCGCGGCCGGTTCACTCCGGACGAACTCGTCGAGGCGCTCACCGTCGCCGGGCATCACAGTCTCGGCTGGCCGGACGCCGGCCGCATCGAGGCCGGCGCGCGCGCGGACCTCGTCGCGCTGCGGCTGGACACGGTGCGCACCGCGGGTGCGCTGCCCGCGCAGGCGCTGCTCGCGGCGTCCGCAGCCGACGTCGACACCGTGATCGTCGACGGACGGGTGATCGTTCAGGACGGCCGGCACCACCTCGGCGACGTCGCCCGCCTCCTCACCGACGCCCTACGTTGACTGGTCACTTCCAGCGCGACTGGTCACTTATTACTGACCAGTCGTCGTCCTAACTGACCAGTCAACGGGCTTCAGCGGCCGAACAGGCCGCCACCGATGCCGCCGCCGAGCCCACCCAAGCCGCCGATGCCCTCCCGTGGCTGCTGACCCGGTGCCGCCTCCGCGGCCCAGTGCGCGAACGCCTCCGGGTTGCGGGTCTGCAACAGCACGCGGCCGGGTCCGCAGAAGTCGAACACCCAGCCCTCGCCGGTCTTCAGCGACTGGATCGAGCGGCCCTGCACCGCGCGGCGCATCTGGAACTGGATCGACAGCTCGTACGCGACGACGTGACCGGTGTCGATGGTGACCCACTCACCCGGCGCGAGATCGATGTAGTCGACCGCGCCGTAGATGCTGACGACCGCCTGGCCCTGCCCGCTCGCCCGGAACCCGAACGCACCCTCGCCGCCGAACAGGTTCGCCATTCCGCCCCACTGCGTGTCGATCTGCACCTCGTTGGAGTTCGCGATCCAGCTGCCGTGGCGCAGATAGAACGGCCGGTCGGGCGTGATGTCGATCGGCACCGTGTCACCGGGCAGGACGCCCGCGACGTCGACCCAGCCGCCGGCCTCCGGAGCGGTGTAGGTCGTGACGAAGAACGACCCCCCACCGAGCGCGGCGCGCTTGAGCCCGGCCATGACACCGCCTTGGGCCTTGGCCTCGAGATTGACGCCGGCGCTGTGCGCGATCATCGCGCCGCCTTCGACGCGCAGCGGCTCGTTCGGCCCGAGCACGCACCGCGCGACCGTGAACGACGGGTTGTGACGCAACTGGACCTGCACCTGGACCTCCACGGGACGAGCGGAGCGAAGCGGCCCCGCAGGCTGCCGCCGACCCTAGTGCGCGCATCGCCGGCGCGGCAGACATTTCGGGCGGTCGCGCTGAGTAACCAACGGCCACGCAGCGGTCTCTGTGGGAGCATCGACGCCATGACGGCGGTTGCGGAGCGGGAGCTGTCGACCCCGCCGCTGACCGTCCGCAGATTCGCGTGGCGCGCCGTGCCACGCTGGGTCGCGATCCCGACGTCCGTCGCGCTGGTCAACGCGACGCTGTTCTTCATCCTGCGTCCGGGCGTCAACGACTTGTGGGCCGCGCGAGCACGCGCATCGGCTGCTCGTCACGGCGTCGGTCCCACGTACTGGTTCTCCTGGTTCGGCGGTGGATCGACGCCGGGCAACTACTCGGTACTCACGCCGTACCTGTCCGCCTACATCGGTACCGAACTCGTCGGCGCACTGTCCGCTGTCGCGATCACCTTGCTGGTCGTGCCGCTTGTGCGCGCGACGAATCACCCGGCCGCCGCGATGTCGATTGCAACGGCAGCGGCAGGCGTCAACCTGTGGAGCGGACGCATCCCGTTCCTGCTCGGTTCGGCGATCGGCGTCACGGCGCTGATCGCAGTGCAGCGCCGCAAGCCGGGCTGGGCGGCGCTGGCTGCACTCGCGACGATCCTTGCCTCGCCGGTGTCGGCCGCATTCGTCGCACTCGGCCTCGTCGGCATGCTGCTCACGCGCCGCCCGTACCGCGTCGCCACCGCCGCAACGATCGGCACGGTGGTCGTGGGCTTCGGGTTGGTCGCGCTCGCGTTCGGCACACCGGGTCCGCAGCACTTCGCGTGGTCGTTGTCCTTGTGGTGCCTCGGCGCGCTCGCGCTGTTCCTTGTGGCCGGTCCACCCGACTACATGCGCATCGTCGTGTACGCGTCGGCGATCGTCGTGGTGTTCATGCTCATCGTTCCG
>DATGFB010000344.1:0-2997 GCA_035309605.1 Jatrophihabitantaceae bacterium | reverse complement strand
ACCCTTGTCCGGGATCAGGAGATCGATGCGGTCGACCTGATACGGGACGCCCGTACCGCGACCGTCGTGCGCTTCGTCAGCCGACCGCGTCGATGAGTGGCGACGCGGTCGCCGTCACAGTCCGAGGAACGACTCGAGACCGACCGTCAGCCCGGGGTGCGCCGCGATCTGGCGCACTCCGAGCAATACACCGGGCATGAACGACGAGCGGTCCAGCGAGTCGTGGCGGATGGTGAGCGTCTCACCCTCGGTGCCGAACACGATCTCTTGATGCGCGACCATGCCCGCGATGCGCAGCGCATGTACGTGGATGCCGTCGACATCGGCACCTCGCGCGCCCTCTGCCGACTGCGTCGTCGCGTCCGGTGGCGCGCCGAGCCCGGCCGCGCGCCGGGCCGCGGCGATCAATTCCGCGGTGCGTGCAGCGGTGCCGCTCGGCGCATCCGCCTTGCCGGGATGATGCAATTCGATGACCTCGACCGAGTCGTAGAACCGTGCCGCCTGCTCGGCGAACTTCATCGACAACACCGCACCGATGCCGAAGTTGGGCGCGACGAGCACGCCCAGTTGCGGCGTGTCGACCAGCCAGGTGCCGATCGTCTCGAGCCGGTCCGGCGTGAATCCGGTGGTGCCGACGACGGCGTGGATCCCCTGGTCGACGGCGAAGCGAACGTTGTCCATGACGACGTCGGGGTGCGTGAAGTCGACGAGCACCTGCGCACCCGCGTCCGCGACGCTGAACAACCAGTCGCCGGCGTCGACCATGGCGACGAGGTCGAGGTCGTCCGCAGCGTCGACCGCCTTGCACACTTCCTGGCCCATGCGCCCGCGTGCGCCGAGCACACCAACGCGAATCGGTTCGGTCACGATGCTCCTCAGACTGCGCCGTCGAAGTCGTGCACGCCGAACGGTCCGACCACCGTCAGGCAGCGCGGCCGGTTGAGCAGCTCGTCGGCGATCGACGCGACGTCATCGGGCGTGACGGCGTCGACGAGACCGATCAGTTCGTCCACACCGAGCACGTCACCGTAGACGAGCTCGCTCTTGCCGATCCGCGTCATGCGCGCGCTCGAGTCCTCGAGGCCGAGCACGATCCCGCCGCGCATCTGGCCCTTGCCGCGCTCGATCTCCGCCACGGTCAGTGAGCCACGCGCTGCAGCGTCGAGTTCGGCAACGATCAGACCCAGCACCTCGTCCGCCTTGCCGGGCTGGCACCCCGCGTACACGCCGAACTGACCGGTGTCGGAGAAGCCGCCGGTGAACGAATACACCGAGTACGCAAGGCCGCGCTCCTCTCGGATGCGCTGGAACAGCCGCGAGCTCATGCCGCCGCCCAGCGCGGCCGACAGCACGCCGACGGCGAAGCGCCGCTCGTCGTGCCGCGAGACGCCGAGACCGCCGATCACGATGTTCGCCTGCTCGGTGTCATCGGCCACGACGCGGACGGTCGCGGCAGGTTCGGCACGGTGCGGGACAGTGCGATGTGCCGGCGGCGGCGTACCGGTGCGACCGTCGAACGCGCGCCGGACAAGCCGCACGACCTCGTCGTGCACGACGTTCCCCGCAACCGAGACGACCATGCTCGACGGTGTGTACCGGCGCTGGTAGTAGCCCGCGATCTGCCTCCGGGTCAGTGCACCGACTGTGTCGATGGTGCCGAGGACCGGCCGGCCGAGTGGGCTGTCACCGAACAACGCGGCGGCGAACTCGTCGTGGACGAGATCGGCGGGGTCGTCGTCGCGCATCGCGATCTCTTCGAGGATGACGCCGCGCTCGACAGCGACGTTCTGCGCGGTGACCGTGGCGTTCAGCACGACGTCGGACACGATGTCGACCGCGAGCGCGAGGTCACGATCGAGCACGGTCGCGTAGTAGCAGGTGTGCTCCTTGTCGGTGAACGCGTTGAACTCGCCGCCGACCGCATCCATCGCACTCGCGATGTCGAGCGCGGACCGCGTCGTCGTGCCCTTGAACAGCAGGTGCTCGAGGAAGTGGCTCGCCCCGCCGAGGACGGGCGTCTCGTCCCGCGAACCGACCGGTACCCACACGCCGACGCTGCAACTACGCACGCCGGGCATCGACTCCGTGACCACGCGCAAGCCGCCCGGCAGCGTGGTGCGCGTGATCGAGCCGCCGCCCGGCGCGTCCAGGCGCTGGGTGCGCGCCCGGGCCGGCGCGCCGGGGCTGCGGGACGAGGTCATCCCGCGATGGTAGGGGATGGCTCCGGCGGGTCAGGCGGCGTGGACGCCGCAGAACGCCCGCTCGTGCGCACCGTGCTCGACCGGGAAGTACCCCGGACGCAGTGACAGCAGGTATCCCCCGGCGCCCACGGCCAGCGCACGCAGCACCGGCACGCGCAGCACCCATCCGGCCACGCCGAAAACAGGAGCGATCAGCCAGGCGAGCACACCGGCGGCTATCCAGGCCGCGGCGCGGTGCCCGCGCATCCGGGTGACGGCGAGCAGCCAGATCGCCGTCAAGCCGAGCGCGACCGTCGCCGCGAGCCAGGTGCCGTGCAACGCCGCCGAGCCGTACAGCCAGTCGCCGGGCAATACGCCGAGCGTGAGCAGGCCGGTTGCGAGCGCGACCGCGCCGGCACGCGGCACGATGCGCGTGCGTGGCATGGGTGCGTAACACGGCAACACAGTGGGTGGGTGTTCGGCGAGCATGGCGGTGCGCTCGGTGTAGAGGCGCGCGGACGGATATCGGCTCGCGACGCGCCGCCGCATCCAGTACGGGACGTTCGCGTGCAGCCATATCGCGTCGATGCGGGCGTGCTCGGCACGCACGCCTTGCGTGCCGGCGATGACGCCGCCCCAGCACGACACGACGGCGAGCACGTACTTGCTGTGCCGGTTGCGCGTGGCGGCCTGCTCGGTGCCGTATGCGTAGAAGCCGCACTCGCAATCGGGATCGGGTACGGCGTGCTGGTCGGCGGGTGAGTCGCCGGTCGGCGGTGCGCACGTCGCGGTGTTCGGGCCGTCGTACCAGGCGAGA
>DATGFB010000343.1:0-5461 GCA_035309605.1 Jatrophihabitantaceae bacterium | reverse complement strand
GCATCATGGCCGACCGCGCGGAAGCGAACCCCAAGATCCACTGGGCGTGGAACGCCGAGGTTGCCGGTATCGACGGCGACACCGCGGTCACCGGCGTGCGCCTGCGCGACACCGTGAACGGAGACGAGCGCGAACTCCCGGTCGACGGCCTGTTCATCGCGATCGGGCACCAGCCGCGCAGCGAGCTGGTCCGCGGCCAGGTCGACCTCGACGACGAGGGCTACGTGGTCACCACGTCGGGTACGCGCACGAACCTCGACGGCGTATTCGCCGCCGGAGACCTCGTCGATCACACCTACCGCCAGGCGGTCACCGCGGCCGGCACCGGCTGCCAGGCCGCCCTCGACGCGGAGCGATACCTCGCCGAATTCGACGACGTCCACGGACGCCACCACACCGATGCTGAGCTCACCGCGGCCGCTGCCGCGGAATCAACCACCGTCGCATAGCGTTAGACACCAGACACGGCGCCGATCGACCAGGAGAACCCATGGGCAACATGACCAAGGACGTCACAGACGCGAGCTTCGCGACCGACGTGCTGCAGGCCGACGGGCCCGTACTCGTCGACTTCTGGGCCGAGTGGTGCGGCCCCTGTCGTCAGGTCTCGCCCGTCCTCGAGGAGATCGCCGGCGACTACCCCGACAAGATCACCGTCGTGAAGGTCAACATCGACGAGAACCCCGTGATCGCGCGTGACTACCACATCATGTCGATCCCGACCATGTCCGTGTTCCACAAGGGCGAGGTTGTGAAGTCGATCGTGGGCGCGCGGCCGAAGGCCGCGATATTGCGCGAACTCAGCGACTTCGTCGGCTGATCACCGGCGTCCGACGAGGCGGCCACCGCACTATGCGGCGGCCGCCTTTCTCGTGCCCGTCGACGTTTTAGTGAGGCACGCGACTGGGGCACAATGACCGGGCACCCTCCCTCTCGCTCGAGGAGCACACCCAGATCATGCAGCCACTTCGCCGCGGCGCGTCCGGCAGCGCCGTCGCCGAGGTGCGGCGGATGCTCGCGTCGATCGGGCTGCTCGACAACTCCGGCACCGGATCCGACGTCTTCGACTCGACGACCGAGCTCGCCGTGCGCCACTTCCAGCAGCGGCGCGGGATCTCGGTGGACGGAGTCGTGGGCGACGAGACGTACGCCGCGCTGACCGGCGCGCACTGGCGCCTCGGCGATCGCGTGCTCTCGCACGTACCGGCACAGCTGATGCGAGGCGACGACGTCACGGCGCTGCAGGTGCAACTGCTCGAACTGGGCTACGACCTGGTCCGCGCCGACGGCGTGTTCGGCTCGACCACGGCTGAGGGCACGCGCGCGTTCCAACGTGACTACGGCCTGGTCGCCGACGGCGTGTGTGGGCCGGCGACGGTGCGCGCCTTGCGTCAGCTCGGCCGGCGCGTCGTGGGCGGACGTCCGCAGTTGCTGCGCGAGATGGTCGCTGTCGCCGCGTCCGGGCCGAGCCTGCTCGGCAAGCGCGTCGTGATCGACCCGGGTCACGGCGGCAGCGACCCCGGCACCGAGCATCTCGGGGTCCTCGAATCGGACCTGACGTGGGATCTCGCCACCCGGCTGGAGGGACGCTTCAGCGCACTCGGCGTGCGTGCCGTCCTCACCCGCGGCCCGTCGAACGGTGCGACGGACGAGCAACGCGCCGCACTGGCGAACGAGCTCGGTGCCGACCTCGTGCTGTCGCTGCATGTCGACGGCTTCGGCTCGCCGCATGCCAACGGCATTGCCACGTACTACTACGGCGGCGGCGAGACGAGCTCGACGATCGGCGAACGGCTGGCCGATCTCGTCCAGCGCGAACTGGTGGCGCGCACCGGTCTGCTCGACAACCGCATCCACGGCAAGACGTGGGCGCTGTTGCGCATGACCCGCATGCCGACCATCCGCGTCGAGGTCGGTTATCTCACATCGCCGATCGACCGGCCGCGGCTCGTCGACCCGTTGTTCCGCGACACGGTCGCCGAAGGCGTGCTGGTCGCGGTACAGCGGTTGTACCTGCCGACTGCGGACGACCCACCCACCGGCGTGCTGCGCATTCCGGCCGTCACGGCGTGATCAGCGCGGCAGCAGCACCGGGCCCTGCATGCTGCCCAGCAGCCGCTCGATCGCGTATTCGACGTCCTCGCGCCACGACACGGTCGTCTTGAGATCGAGGCGCAGTCGTGGCGTGTGCGCATGCGGCCGCACGGTCTTGAATCCGACGGCCAGCAGGTAGTCGGACGGCACGAGACAATGCGTGCGCTCCTTGCCGTCGGGGTCGCTCGGGCGCGCGTGGCCGAAGGCCTCGATCGCCTTGATGCCGCGGCGGGCCGACTCGCGCGCCACCGCCTGCACCAGCATGCGTCCGAGACCCGCACCGGCGAACTCCGGTGCGACGAACGACGTCATCAGCAACACCGCGTCCGGGCTGACCGGCGACGTCGGAAAGCTCATCGAGCGCGGCACATAGGCGGGCGGTGCGTACAGCACGTACCCGGCCGGGATTCCGTCGACGTACGCGAGTTGACCGCAACTGCCCCACTCGAGCAGCGTGTCGGAGAGCCACGCCTCCTTCTCGAGAACGGTGTCGCCGCCGTCGCACGCCCGTTCGGCCGACACCTGATCCAGCTCCCAGAACACGCACGCACGACAACGGGCCGGCAGATCGCCGACGTTGTCGAGCGTGAGGTTGACGAGCCGACGCGACACGGGGGACGTCCTTGCCTCAGACCAGCGGTGCGCCCAGGGTAAGGGGGCGAGAGCGTTTCGCGCGAGGCCCGTTGGGTCAGGCAGTACCGTCGTAACCCGCGAGGAATTCGCCCAGCCGCCCGATCGCTTCGGTCAGGTCGTCGGCGCGCGGCAGCGTCACGATGCGCAGATGGTCTGGCCGCGGCCAGTTGAATCCGGTGCCCTGCACGACCAGGACGTGCTGCTCGCGCAGTAGTTGCAGCACGAACTCCTGGTCGTTCTTGATCGGGTACCGCTCGGGGTCAAGCCGCGGGAACACGTACAGCGCGCCCTTCGGTGTCGTGCACGTGACACCGGGAATCTTGGCGAGCGCGGTCAGTGCGGCGTCGCGCTGCTCGTGCAGACGGCCGCCTGGCAGCACGAGGTCTTTGATGCTCTGCCGGCCACCGAGAGCGATCTGGATCGCGTGCTGCGCGGGCACGTTCGCGCAGAGCCGCATGTTGGTCAGGATCGTGATGCCTTCGAGGTAGCTGGTCGCGTGCTTCTTCGGACCGGTGACCATGAGCCACCCCGAGCGGAAACCTGCGAGCCGGTACGCCTTCGACAGGCCGTTGAACGTCAACGTGAACACGTCCGGTGCGATGACGGCGAACGGGATGTGTGTCGCGTCGTCGTAAAGGATCTTGTCGTAGATCTCGTCGGCGAGGACGACGAGATGGTTCTCGCGCGCGATGTCGGCGAGCTGGCGAAGTACTTCCGCGGGGTACACCGCGCCGGTCGGATTGTTCGGGTTGATCACGACGATTGCCTTGGTGTTCGGCGTGATCTTCGCGCGGATGTCGTCGATGTCCGGCAGCCAGCCTGACGACTCGTCGCACAGATAGTGGACGGGACGACCGCCGGCGAGCGATGTTGAGGCTGTCCACAACGGGTAGTCCGGCGCGGGGATCAGCACCTCGTCGCCGTTGTCGAGCATCGCCTGCAGCGAGATCGTGATCAGCTCGCTCACGCCGTTGCCGAGCCAGACGTCATCGACGTCCATCGTGTCGATGCCGCGCTCCTGGTAGTGCTGCACGATCGCGGTACGCGCCGACAGGATGCCTTGCGAGTCGGAGTAGCCCTGCGACTCGGGCAGGTTGCGAACGACGTCGACGATGATCTCGTCCGGTGCTTCGAAGCCGAACGGAGCCGGGTTGCCGATGTTGAGCTTGATGATGCGCCGGCCCTCGTCCTCGAGGCGTCGTGCTTCTTCGAGAACCGGTCCACGAATGTCGTAGCAGACGTCCTCGAGCTTGCGCGATTGCCGTAGGTCCACGAAGGAAACCTTCGCACAGGACCTGCGCCCACCCACACCCGAATTGGCCCGTCTCACATGGGAGTGTCGTCGGCATGCAGTTCGCCGACGTGGTGCGTGCGCGCCACATGACCCGCACCTACCAGCCGGACGAGCCGGTCCCGCGCGAGACGATCGACGCGCTGCTGCGGCTCGCGCTGCGCGCGCCGTCCGCCGGCAACACGCAGGGCTGGCGCTTCCTCGTGCTGGACTCCGTGGCGGCCGTGACGCGATTCTGGGACGCGACGGTCGATCCCGACGCGGCGATTGACTCGTGGCTGGTCAGACTTCAGACGGCCCCGGCTTTGGTCGTCGTGCTCGCGTCCGAGCGGCTCTATCGCGAGCGCTACGCCGAGCCGGACAAGGGCAGCGTGCCGCCGGACGAGCAGGAGTGGCCAGTGCCGTACTGGTACATCGACGCCGGCATGGCGGCGATGACGATCTTGCTCGGAGCGGCCGACGACGGGCTCGGTGCCTGCCTGTTCGGCGTGCCGACGCCGGCCTGGTCGGGCCTGCGCGCCGCCTTCGCGATCCCGCCGGACTTCGACCCAGTTGCCGTGATCAGCCTCGGCCGGCCGGCTCCGGATCGGAAGTCGCCGTCGCTTCGCCGCGGCCGTCGGCCGTGGGACGAAGTCGTCGCGTACGGCTCGTTCGACTGATCCGCTTGCGTCTGGTCAAGGTGGTTCGGGTCCGGGGAGGTGTGCGGTGTTGCGGATGGGTGTGCAGGACGCGTCGATCCAGTGCGGTGCCGTCCAGTGCGGGACGCGGTCGATCATGTGGCACGCGTAGCCGAGTCGCTCGAAGTGGCGATGGTGGTAGCCGCACAACAACGTGCCGTTGTCGACTGACGTCCGGCCGCCGAGTGCGTACGGCTGGATGTGGTGGGCCTGGCACCAGGCGGGGCCGACGGTGCAGCCGGGGAACGAGCAGCCGTGGTCGCGGGCGATCATCGCCAGGCGCTGCCCTGCCGTGAACAGCCGTTGCGTCTCGCCATAGGCCTGGATGTGTTTGAGGCGGCCGAGCAGTACCGGATGGACTTGCGCGTCGCCGAGGAGCGACCGAGCCGCATCGAGGCGCATGAGGGCGCCGTGCCCGGTTGGCACGAGCCCGTCCGCGCCGTCGTTGCCGATCTGGTCGGGTGTCATGGTGAGCACGATTGTGGTGCTGATGCCGCCCGTGGCCGGCAGCGTGCCGGATCTGAGCACTCCGAGCAGCTAGTCGCGCAGCGCGTCGTGGCGCCGTTGTGCTGCCGTGCGTGGGTCGGGTTCGCCGTTCGGGCCGGGAACGGGGTGGGCGGTGGCGTCGAAGAACGTCAGCAGCGCTTCGCCGCACACCGCGTCGGTGCGAAACGTGCCCGAGGCGGTGCCGTCGGCGTGCTGGCGCAGTGTCACCTCGCGGCGCCGTTCGCGATCCGCGTCCGAGGCGAGGCGCCCGTCCTGGTCG
>DATGFB010000342.1:0-3392 GCA_035309605.1 Jatrophihabitantaceae bacterium | reverse complement strand
GGCGGGACAGCCCGAACGGCGACAAGCCGTAGGCCAGCCCGTACGACATCGCCTTGATGCGCCGGCGCATCTCGGGGTCGACCTGCTCCGGCGGGATGTCGAACGCGCGTGACGCGACGAACGTGTGCAGGTCTTCACCTGTCGTGAACGCCTCGATGAGCCCTGCGTCACGCGACAGGTGCGCCATGATGCGCATCTCGATCTGGCTGTAGTCGGCGGTCATCAGCGATTCGAAGCCTTCGCCGACCGTGAACGCCTCACGGATGCGCCGGCCCTCGGCGGTACGAACCGGGATGTTCTGCAGATTCGGGTCGGTCGACGAGAGCCGCCCGGTCGCCGCGACCGTCTGGTTGAACGTGGTGTGGATGCGGCCGTGGTCGTCGATCAACGGCAGCAGCCCGTCGACGACCGACTTCAGCCGCGCCACTTCACGATGGCGCAGCAACAGCTCGAGCAGCGGATGCTCGGTCTTGACGTACAGGTCGGCCAGGGAGTCGGCGTCGGTGGTGTAGCCGGTCTTGATCTTCTTCGTCTTCGGCAGGTTGAACTGGTCGAAGAGGATCTCTTGCAGCTGCTTGGGCGAGCCGAGGTTGAACTCCCGCCCTACGACCGCGTGCGCGTCTTGCTCGACGGCCTTGACGCCGGCACCGAGCTCGGCCTGCAAGGCCAGCAGCGCGTCGGTGTCGGTGGCGATGCCGACGGCCTCCATATCGGCGAGGACGAACGTCAGCGGCAGTTCGATCTCGGCAAGCAGCCGCGACGCGCCGCCCTTGTCGAGCTCGGTGTCGAACTCGGCCGCGAGGTCGAGCACAGCGGTGGCCCGCACCGTCTCGACCTCGGCCAGCGCGTCTTCTGACTCGTCGAGGCCGCCGTCGAGCGTGAGCTGCCCGGTCTCGTCGACGTTGGAGCGCAGCTCGCGGCGCAGGTACCGCAGCGCGAGGTCGGCGAGGTCGAACGAGCGCTGATCGGGGCGCAGCAGGTACGCCGCCAACTGGGTGTCGCTCGTGACGCCGTCGATCGCCCAGCCGTGCTGGCGCAGCGCGAGCACCGGCCCCTTCACGTCGTGCACGGCCTTGGGGACGGACGCGTCGGCGAGCCAGCCCGCCAGCGCAGCCTCGTCGTCCGGACTCATCGCCTCGGGGACGAGGTACGCCGACGCCCCGTCGGATGCGGCGATCGCGATGCCGGTCAGCGCGCCCGTGCCGCGTCCCCACTGCCCGCGAAACGCGATGCCGATGCGCTCTGCCTGCCGCGAGTGCTCGCCGAGCCACTGCTCGACCTCGTCGACCCCGAGCCGGGTGAACGCGACGTCGAAGCCCTCGTCGGCCTCCGGCCCGGGCGCCTCGACCGTGGCGAACAGCCGGTCACGAAGCACGCGGAACTCGAGATCGTCGAACAACGCATGCACTTGATCGCGGTCCCACTGCGCGCGGACCAGGTCGTCGATGTGCAGCGGCACGTCGACGTCACGCACCAGCTCGGTGAGGCGCCGGTTGCGGATGACGTTCGCAAGATTCTCGCGCAGCGCATCGCCCGCCTTGCCCGGTACCGCGTCAACGCGCGCGACGAGTTCGTCGAGCGAGCCGTACTCGCGCACCCATTTCGCAGCCGTCTTCTCACCCACGCCGGGGATGCTGGGCAGGTTGTCGCTCGGATCGCCGCGCAGTGCGGCGTAGTCGGGGTATTGCCGGGGCGTCAGGCCGTACTTGGCCTCGACCTCCTCCGGCGTGAACCGGGTCATCTCACTGACGCCGCGCTTCGGGTAGAGCACCGTGACGTTGTCGTTCACGAGCTGCAGCGCGTCGCGGTCGCCGGTCGCGATGACGACCGGCAGGCCGGCCGCGTCGGCTTCACCGACGAGCGTGGCGATGACGTCGTCCGCTTCGTAGTTGTCGACCGCGACCGACGGAATGCGCAGTGCGTCGAGCACCTCGCGGATCAGGGTGACCTGGCCACGGAAGTCCTGCGGTGTCTCGGACCGACCGGCCTTGTATTCGGGGTACGCCTCGCTTCGGAACGTCTGCCGCGACACGTCGAACGCGACACCGATGTGCGTGGGCTCCTCGTCGCGCAGCAGGTTGATCAGCATCGAGGTGAACCCGAACACTGCGTTCGTCGGCTGCCCAGTCGTGGTCGAGAAGTTCTCGACCGGCAGCGCGAAGAAGGCCCGGTACGCGATGGAGTGGCCGTCGATCAAGAGCAGTTTGCGATGCGACGCCGTCACGAACGCGAGTCTAGGAGGCGGCTCCGACAGCCGCCGCGGGCATCAGGCGCCGCGGCGAGCAACCCGTCCGGCCGCCAGCCCGCGGGTGCCGCGGACCAGCCGGGCACGCCGCAGCACGGCGATCCGCTCGGGCGCGTCGGCCATGCCCAGCGTGCGTCGCAGGACACTGGTCGACGCGATACGAGCGCTGACGAGCGGCGCGAAACCGATGCGTGCGAGATAGCGGTTGCCCTCGCGAGAACCGGACGCGGCTGTGGCCAGGACGTGATCGATACCGCGCTCGTCGGCCATGTGCACCACCGCGCCGAGCAGCTGCCGCCCGATGCCGCGACGCCGGAACCGGGGGTCGACGAGCAGGTGGCTGACGTGCAGTACCGGCGTCAGGTCTATCGCACCGATCTCGTCGCAACGCGTGACCAGCAACCCGACGATGCCTCCCCGAGAGCCGACGGAATCGTCGACCGCGACGAGTAGATGCCGACTGCCGTCAGAGATGATCTCGGCGAACCTGGTGCTGAGGCGGTCCTCGCTCGAGTCGAGCAGCGGACGTCCGCTGAACGTGCCCGCGGACAAGTCGAACGATCTGGTCAGCGAGACGAGTGCAGGGATGTCACCGAGATCGACCGGTCGTACATGGACGCTGGCTCGGCTCACTGCGAATCCTCTCGATGACGCTCGCGTGGATCAGGGATTCCGCGTCGGTGCTGGCGCAACCTTAGGGGCCGCGCAGGCGTAGATCGCGGCGGGGTCACATGCCTGGCAAGAACTTGTTACAGCCCTATCGGTTGCTCGACGAGCGTGGCTAAGATGCCGCGATTTCTTCGCCGAGGTACGCGGCCCGGATCCGGTCGTCGGCAAGCAGCTCCTGACCCGTTCCGGAAAGCACTATTTCGCCCGTTTCGAGCACATAGCCGCGATCGGCGAGCGCAAGCGCCTGCGCGGCGTTCTGTTCGACCAGCAGCACCGTCACGCCGGCCTTGTTGATCTCACGCACGATGTCGAAGATCTGCGCGACGATCATCGGCGCGAGCCCCATCGACGGCTCGTCCAACAGCAGCAGCCGCGGCTTGCCCATCAGAGCACGCGCGATCGCGAGCATCTGTTGCTCGCCGCCGGACAACGTGCCGCCCAGCTGCGTCAGGCGCTCCTTCAGCCGGGGGAACATCTG
>DATGFB010000341.1:0-2373 GCA_035309605.1 Jatrophihabitantaceae bacterium | reverse complement strand
AGTTGAAATCGAGGACGAGCCGGTCGAAGTCGCCGCCGAGATCGGCGCCCTTCGCGGTGTCGAGAAGGTAGCGACCGCCGCCGTAGCTGCCGTGCCCTGCGGTGCCGTCGCGTACCGGCAGGAACAGCCCGCCGGCGTATTGCGCGAGCCACCACACGTCCAGCGTCACGCCGAGCTCAGCCACGGTGACCGCGCCGATGCGTCGCAGCACGATCGGGCCGTGGTCGGCGGCGACCGGCACGTCGCGCTCCTCGGGCTCGGCCGCATCGACCGCGACCTCGAAGCGCAGCGCGGGGTCGTACGGCCAGTACGGGATGCTGTCGGCGCGCATCGGGTCCTCAGGCAGCAGCGGGCTCTGCGGATGGTGCCGGAACAGCTCGTCGCGGCCGAGCCGCCACAGTGCATGACCCGCCGCAGGGTCGTCCTCGGCGCGCACGTTCGCGTAGAGGTGCGCGACCGTGCGGCGCCAGTGCGTCAGTTCCAGCGCGTTCACCCGGCCGACGTTAGCCGGTGTGCGCCGCGTAGAGCTCGAGCTGCACGTTGTCGGGGTCGCGGATCGTGATCAACGCGCCGAGCGACGTCGTCTTGATCTCGGACCGCGTCACGCCGAGTTCGTCGAGGCGTCCGAGCCACGAGTGCAGCTGCTCGAGCGTCCCGACGTCGAGTGCGATGTGGTCGGTGCCGCACCGCCATTCTTCGAAAGGCACGCCGTCGTTGCGCGCGTGCTGGGTGAAGCCGACGAGCAGGCCGCTGTCGTGTCGCAGGATGACCTTCGTCCACGCGCCGTCCGGATCGTCGATGCGGGCGAGCTCGTGCAGCCCGAACAACTCCTCGTACCACCGCGCGCTCGCCTCGATGTCCGAGACGCTGACGTTCACGTGGTGGACGCGGCCGGTGATGTCAGGCACGGTGTCTCCTCGGCGTTTCGATGACGACGTCGACGATCCGGTCGGCGAACTTGATCCAGCGCTTGCCACCGGGTTCGTTCGCGATCTGCTCGCCCGCGAGGCCGAGCAGCAGGGCGCGCATGAGGTCGAGCGCATCGCGGTCCGGCGCGCCCGCGGCCGCCAGCCAGCGGGCCAGGTAGCCCAACGCGGCCTCGGCGACGCGCATCGACTCGGCCGACGGTTCGAAGCCGGGCACGCTCGGCTGGAACAGCAGCTGGTAGCGCACCGGCTCGCGCACGCAGAACTCGAGAAAGTGCCGGCATCCGGCCCGCAATGCCGCGATCGGGTCGCGGGGGAGTCGCAGTCGCTCGCGTTCGTCGACGAGCTGCGCGAAGCCTTGGGCGAACATCGCGTCGTAGAGCGCGGCCTTGGACGGGAAGTACCAGTAGAGCGACGGCTGGCGCATGTCGACGCGGTCGGCGAGTTCACGCAGCGAGATCGCGGCGAGGCCGTCGCGCCGGGCGAGCTCCCACGCAGCGTCGAGGATCTGCACGCGGCGGGCGTTGCGCCGCCGCGCGGCCGGCTGCTGCTCGCCGGTGTTCGGCGTAGCCGCCTGGCTCGGCATCGTGTCCTCCTCCGTCTTGACAAGCCTATCAGCGATTGAGAATCTATCGCCGATAGGGGAATGAGAAGGAGGGCGGCCATGGCGCAGGCACGACTGATCCCACCCACGGACGAGGTCAAGGGGCTCGTCGCGGCGATACCCGGAGTGCGGTTCAACCAGGGCGTGATCGTCGGTCAGGACGGGCCGGACGCACACCTCGGCCCCGAAGCGGCGGGCGCGATCCTGGTGCTGCACATGACGGTCGCCGATGACGCCGCCGCCGAGCGCTTCTGGCACACCACGACTGCCGTGAAGCAGACCCTGCCCGACGCGGAAGGATTCATCCGCCTGTTCAGCTTCTTCGACGGCGTCAGCGGTTACCTGGTCGCGTTCTGGCGCTCGCCCGAGCACGCCAAGGCGTTCGCGGCGGCCCCGGCGCACCGCGCGGCGATGGCCGCACTCGATTCCGAGCGCTTCGAGTACAGCCACTTCGTCGGACTGTGGAGTGCGCACTCCCTGCACGACCGCAACCTCTACTGCGAACGGTGCGACGCCGTCACCGCGGCTCCGGCGTCGAACTGCCGCGGTTGCGGCAACCCGCTCGACGACGTCTTCTCGCGCCGGGAGCCGGCCCAGCCGCAACCCGCCTGAGCCGGCCGGCGCCGCCGAATCCGTCCCGCACCGGTTTGCCCACAGCGAACGGCGGCACAAGCCGGCCCGGGCACACGTTGGATTCGGCATGGATGCGTACTCGGCCACGGTGATCGCGGTGGCAGAGCGTGTCGGCCCGTCGGTCGCAGCAGTCACGGTCACCGATCGCGAGGGGCGTGCTCGCGGCAGCGGTTCGGCCGTCGTGGTCGGTGCCGACGGGCTGCTGCTTAC
>DATGFB010000340.1:0-3662 GCA_035309605.1 Jatrophihabitantaceae bacterium | reverse complement strand
GCGAAGATGTCCTTGAACCGGCCGTCGTAGACCTTGAGGATCGTGTTCTTCGTCGACAGGTAGACGGGGTAGTTGCGGGCCAGGCCGTAGCGCATGGACGCACGCGCGAAGTCGCGGATCGAGTCGTCGAGGTTGTACATCGCGAGTGCGACGCCCGAGCCGGGGAACTCGAACACGTTCAGCTCGATCGGCTCACTGCCGTCCTTCGGCGTGAACGTGAGCGTCAGCGTGCCTTCGCCGGGCACCTTCATGTCGGTGGCGCGGTACTGATCGCCGAACGCGTGACGGCCGACGACGATCGGCTTGGTCCAGCCCGGCACGAGCCGCGGCACATTGCTGCAGATGATGGGCTCGCGGAAGATCACGCCGCCGAGGATGTTGCGGATAGTGCCGTTCGGCGACTTCCACATGTGCTTGAGGTGAAACTCCTCGACGCGCGCCTCGTCGGGCGTGATCGTCGCGCACTTGACGCCGACGCCGTGCTTCTTGATCGCGAGCGCGGCGTCGATCGTCACCTGGTCGTCGGTCGCGTCGCGGTGCTCGATGCCCAGGTCGTAGTACTCGAGGTTCACGTCGAGGTAGGGCTCGATCAGCTTGTCCTTGATGAACTGCCAAATGATGCGCGTCATCTCGTCGCCGTCGAGCTCGACGACGGTGCCCTGCACCTTGATCTTGGCCATTACCCGATCCCTCTCACCGGACGTTCTCTTGGTATCAAGATATCTCGCCGCGGATAACCGGCCGCGGGCGCCCCACAGACGTCCTACTCTTCACGACATGACCGAGCCGCGCACCCCCACCGACGTGGATGCCGTAGCCGAGGAATTCGTCCGGACGTGGGCCGCGCACGACCCGTTGACGGCGACGAACCTGGGTATTCCGGAGCACCAGAGCGAACTGCCCGCCCTGACGCCGGAGTACTTCGCGGAGGGTTCCGCGATCCGCCGGCGCACCCTTGCCGCGTTGCGGGCCGCCACGCCGGTCGACGCGGTCGACCGGATCACGGTCGCGGCGATGCGCGAGAACCTCGAGGTCAGCGAGGCGCTGCGCGCCACCGGCGCCGAGGAGTCGGACCTGAAGAACCTCGCCTCGCCCGCGCAGAACCTGCGCGACGTCTTCGACTTGATGCCGACTGCGAGCATCGACGACTGGGCCACGATCGCCGCGCGCATGAGCGCTGTCGGCGCGTCGATCGACGGCTACATCGAGTCGTTGCGGTTCGCCGCGCGCATCAGAAACGTGTCGGCGCGCCGCCAGGTCGAGTGGGCGATCAAGCAGAGCGCCGACAACATCGGCACGGACGGCTTCTTCAGCAAGTTCGCGCGCGAGGCGGCCGCAGGCACGGCCGACCTGCCGGCGACGCTGCGAGCGGACCTCGACAAGGCGGCGACGTCCGCGAGCGCAGCCTACGAACGCCTCGGCACGTTCCTGCGCACCGAGCTGCTGCCGCAGGCACGTGAGCACGAGCCGATAGGCCGCGAGCTCTACACCTTGCACTCGCGCAGCTTCTTGGGCACAGAGGTCGACCTCGCCGAGACGTACGCGTGGGGGCAACAGGAACTTGCCCGCATCGTGGGGTTGATGGCCGAGACGGCCGAGCGCATCAAGCCGGGCGCGACGGTGCGCGAGGCGATGCAGTACCTCGACACAGACCCTGATCGCAAGCTGCGCAGCACCGACGAGTTGCGGCGGTGGATGCAGCGCAAGTCGGACGAGGCGATCGCTGCCCTTGCCGATACGCACTTCGACATCCCGCAACCGATTCGGGTGCTCGAGTGCCGTATCGCGCCGACGCAGCAAGGCGGCATCTACTACACGGGTCCGAGCGACGATCTGACCCGTCCAGGACGCATGTGGTGGTCGGTGCCCAAGGGCGACACCGAGTTCTCCACATGGCGCGAGCTCACGACCGTCTATCACGAAGGCGTGCCGGGCCACCATCTGCAGATCGCGCAGACGGCCTACCGTCGCGAACTGCTCAACCTCTGGCGGCGGCTCATGTCGTGGATGAGCGGGCACGGCGAGGGCTGGGCGCTCTACGCCGAGCGGCTCATGGCCGACCTCGGCTTCCTCGACGATCCCGCCGAATACCTCGGCATGCTCGACGGGCAGCAGTTCCGCGCGGCGCGCGTGGTCATCGACATCGGCATGCACTGCGAGTTCGACGCGCCGGCCGAGGTCGGCGGCGGCGCGTGGACGTGGCAGAAGGCGTGGGACTTCCTGTCCGCGCACGTGTCGAGCAGCGAAGGAGTGCGGCGCTTCGAGCTCACCCGCTACTTCGGCTGGCCGGGTCAGGCACCGGCGTACAAGGTCGGAGAGCGGATGTGGCTGCAGTTGCGCGACGACGCTCGCGCGCTCGAAGGCGCCGCATTCGACCTCAAGGCGTTCCACCGCCGGGCACTGGACATCGGCAGCCTCGGGCTGGACGTGCTGCGCGGAGCCGTCCTCGGCACGTTCGACTGACGCTGTGCTCATCCATCCGTGGGACGCGAGCGCGTCGCAGGACGAGTGGGTCTCGTTCGTGCGCGCACAGCAGTTCGGTCACCTCGTCGCAGCCGGGCGCGGACGGGACGTACCGGTCGTCGTGCCGACGCAGTTCGCGCTCGCGTCGCCGGAGCTCGTGCTGTTGCACCTCGCGCGTCCGAACCCGATCTGGGACGCGCTGGCCGAGAACGCCGCGGTGTTGCTGTCCGTCGCCGGCGACTGGGCCTACATCCCCGCTGCGTGGAAGGCGCTCGGCGACGAGGACCCGCGCATGGGCGTGCCGACGACGTACTACGCCGCCGTACAACTGATCGGCGACGCGACGATCGTCGACGACGCCGACGGCAAGGCCGAGATCCTGCGCGCGCAACTCGCCGTCACCGAGCCCGGCTCCGGCGTTGCCGATCCGATCGAGCACGGCCGGCGGCTGAACGGCATCCGGGGCATCCGTATCGCGGTGCGCGAAGTGCGCGCGAAGTTCAAGTACGGCGGCAACGTCGACGCCGAGCATCGGGCCGAGGTGGCGCGCCGGCTTGCCGAGCGCCACGGTCCGGGAGACACGGCAGCGCTCGGTCACCTGTCCGACCGCTCCCGGGAGTTTCCCTTGCGCTGACGTCCTCGCTACGGTGCCGAGACGATCCGCAATTGCCTGACTCCGGGGAGAGCCGCTGCCGGATAGCGCAAGCGACACTCCCCGGAACGTGCGTCAGACGTGCAGCCTGGCCATTTCGGACTGTACCCACGCCTCGTGCTGCTGCTCTTGCTTGCGCGCCTTGCGCGGATCCCAGTAGCCGGCCATCACGAAGATCAGCGGGATGAACAAGATCTGCCCGCCGACTGCGATCCAGAAGTACTTCTGCCATTGCTTCGGGGAGTCCTTGGCGGCCTTCTGGACGGACGGCGCGTTGGCCTGCAGATATGTCAGCTGCGCGACGACCTTGGGATCCTTCAGCGGCGTCCCGTACTGCTTCAGGAACGCGAGGTCCGCTGGCGGCACCTTGCTCAACGCGGTGAGTGCCGCGCCCGCAGCCGTCACCTTCTGACCACTCTGCTGCAACAGCAACAACTGCGGGATCGGGATCGTCTTGAGCTCGGTGAGCCGCGCGATCGCGTCCGCCGGGGTGATGTGCAGGGCAGTGACGATTTCCTGCACCGCCTTGGCGCCGGCCGCCTGGTCG
>DATGFB010000339.1:0-2420 GCA_035309605.1 Jatrophihabitantaceae bacterium | reverse complement strand
CCGTACTACTTCTTCCGCACCATCCAGCGGCTGCGCGGCGCGCTGCCTGCGTGGCTGCGCGGCGTGGGCGTCGAGGGCGGCGAGATCAACATCGTCCCGGTGGACTTCGTCGCGGACGCGATGGACTACCTCGCCCACCAGCCCGGTTACGACGGGCGCACGTTCCATCTGACCGATCCCGAGCCACTGACGGTGGCGAGCCTGATCAAGGTGCTCACCAAGGCCGCGCACGCACCGGGCCCGGTGATGAACGTCGACGCCCGGTCGCTGGACGGGCTGCCCGTGCGCCTCGCGTCGACGATGGCCAAGCTGCCCGTCGTCAAGCAGGTCACCGACCTCGCGCTCGCCGAGCTCGGCATCCCGCGCGAGATGTTCGCGTACCTGACGTACCCGACGCATTTCGACTCGACGAAGACGCAACAGGCGCTGGCCGGATCGGGCATCGTGGTGCCGCCGTTGTCGAGTTACGCCCAGGTGCTCTGGGAGTACTGGGAGCGCACCTACAGCCCGGACCGGCGCAAGGACCGTGCGCTCGCCCGTGCGGTCGGCGGCAAGACGGTGATGATCACCGGCGCGTCGTCGGGTATCGGGCGCGCGACGGCGTTGCGCGTCGGTGCCGCGGGCGGGCGCGTGCTGCTCGTCGCGCGCACCGCCGAGAAGCTCGAAGAGACCAAGCGCGACGTCGAAGACCTGGGCGGCGTCGCGTTCGTGCATCGCTGCGATCTGTCGAACATGGACGACATCGAGCGCATGGCGAAGGAGGTGCTGGCCGAGCACGGTCGCGTGGACGTGCTCGTCAACAACGCGGGCCGCTCGATCCGCCGCTCGATCTCGCTTTCCTACGACCGCTTCCACGACTTCGAGCGCACCATGCAGCTCAACTACTTCGGCGCGGTGCGGCTCATCCTCGTCCTGCTACCGGTGATGCGGCAGCCTTCGCCGGACGGGCGCAAGGGCGGGCACATCATCAACATCAGCTCGATCGGCGTGCAGACCAACACACCGCGCTTCTCCGCGTACGTCGCGTCGAAGGCGGCACTCGACGCGTTCTCGCGGTGCATCGCATCGGAAGTTATCGACGACGGCGTGCACTTGACGACGATTCACATGCCGCTGGTGCGCACGCCGATGATCGCGCCCACGAAGATGTATGACCGCTTCCCGACGATCACGCCGGCCGAGGCGGCCGACATGATCTGCCGGGCGATGATCCGCCGTCCGAAGAAGGTCGGCACGACCCTCGGCAACTTCGGCGAACTCGCGTACCAGGTCGCGCCGCGCGGTGTCGACGTCATCCTCAATGCCGGTTACAAGATGTTCCCGGACTCGAGGGCGGCGCGGGGCGGCGACGCGGCCGACAAGGCGCGCGCCGAGGAGCCGTCGAGCGAGAGCGTGGCGTTCGCGCACATCCTGCGCGGCGTGCACTGGTAGCTGTGCCCGTCGCGCGTCAGCGCGCGGTGCCTGCGAAGTACGCGTCCGTCACCGGCGTGGTGACGAGCGCGCCCGTGCCGTCGAGCGATGCGATCTGCACGGTCCACGTCGCCGCGGACGAGTCGATGCCGTCCGACGGCTGCGGCCCCCACACCGCGGTGGCGCCGCCGCCGCAGATGAACGCGGCCCACCACGTCGGGTGGCCGGCCAGTTCGCTGCTGGTGCCGCCGCTGCGCAGGCTGCAGTGCGTGCCGTCGGCGAGGGTGAGCCCCAACGGCCACGGGTCGCGTGGCGCCGTGACGTGCGGGACGTGATCGCCCAGCGGCAGCTCGACGACCTCGCCGGACCACGGGTCGCGCAGGCACAGCACATGGCCGGCGTCGGGCGCGGCCCAGCAGGCGATCGCGTCACTCGATTCGGGTGTGCACGCCACGATGTCGTTGTCGACGGCGGCCGGCGACGCTGAGTGGCCGCCCGCACAGCTCACCGTGTCGTTCTCGTGCGATTCGCGAAACCCCCGCGCGAGCGTGCCGGTGGCGGTGACCGGCCGGATGACGACGCGTGTCGTGCCGGACGTGGGCGACGGGCTGGACGTATGCGCAGCCGCCGATTGGCGAGGCGATCGAGCACCGGAACTACAGGCAGCGAGCAGCACGACCGCCGAAGCGACCGCTAGCAACCGGCTCGCCTTCATCGCTTGCGTCCCCCGCACCCACGACCCTCTCCCAAAGTAGACGCGCAAAGCAGCCGATTAGTCGCAGCGACGCGGTCACGATCGGATGTCGGTGCGACTCACGGCAGCGTGGCGAGGTAGGCGCGAACGGCGCGGTCGACTCGGGCCGAATCGTGCGTCGCGATGAGATCGAGGAACGCGCCGCGGAGCATGGCGAGCACCGCCGTGCGCTGTGCGCGCCCCGCCACCGTGTTGCGCACCGACGGCGGCTGCGCCGCGGCGAGGATGTCGAGCCAGTCGGTGACGGTCGTGCGGG
>DATGFB010000338.1:0-2099 GCA_035309605.1 Jatrophihabitantaceae bacterium | reverse complement strand
GAACGGTCTGCCCGAGCTGCAGATCGGGCACGATCGCGTCGAACCAGTACGGCAACATGCGCGCGACGACGTCGGCGAGGCACTCGGTGCGTGGCACGGTGTCGAGCAGGTTCGCGTACCGCGGATCGCCGACCTGGCTGTGCTCGTTGTCGTCGGCAAGCGGCGGTGGCGGTGTGTCGTACGAGCGGCGCCACAGCATGAACTGCTCGTCGCCGTACTCGTCGCGGATCGCGGCCTTGTCCTTGCCTTGCAGTGCGCCGTAGTGCCGCTCGTTGAGCCGCCATGACCTGCGCACCGGCGTCCAATGCCGGTCTGCCACATCGAGTGCGATGTTCGCGGTTCGGATCGCGCGGCGCAGCAACGACGTGTGCACGACGTCAGGGAGCAGCCGGTGCTCGATGAGCAGTTCGCCGCCGCGCCGCCCCTCCGCCTCGCCCGCTGCTGTGAGGTCTACGTCGACCCAGCCGGTGAAGAGGTTCTTCTGGTTCCATTCGCTCTCGCCGTGGCGGAGCAGGATGAGCGTAGGCACGGCAGTCAGTCTGCCGGACGCTCCGCGAGGTGCGCGAAGGCCTGCAGGTTGGCGAGCGACTCGCCGCGCTTGACCCGCCAGTCCCATTCGCGGCGAATCGACGAGGCGAAGCCGAGCTCGAGCAACGTATTGAACGTGCCGTCGCTGTACTCGAGCACGCTGCCGAGCACGCGGTCGATCTCGTCGGGAGTGATCGCCGACAACGGCAACCGCCCGCGCAGGTAGATGTCGCCCATCGAGTCCATTGCCCACGACACCGCATACATGCGCGCGTTGTGTTGCAGCAGGAACGCGTACAGCTTCTCTTGGTTCTCCTCCGGGTGCCGCAGCACGAACGCTTCGATCTCGAGCGCGTGCACGCCGACCGTCAGCCAGCACGCCGTCTTGAGTCGCTTCTCGCCGGGCAACGCGACGACGAACGCGTCGGCCGTGGGGTGTTCGTAGTCCATGCCTTGGTCGCGCAGGATGCGGTCCAGGTCGTCGGCGTGCGACATGTCAACCGGCCTGCGCGGCAATCTGGTCGATGGCTTCGAGGTAGGTGGCGGCAAGACCATCCGTCGTGCGGTCCCACGAGAACTTGGCCGCGTGCCGGCGGGCCTGCGTCGCGAGCGCCGCGCGAGCGAGCGGCATGCGCAGCAACTCGCCGAGGATCTTCGCCCACTGCTCGGGGTCGTGCCCGTCGACGAGCACGCCGGAGACGCCGTCGCGCACCGCCGTGCTCAGTCCCCCGACGGCAGCCGCGACGACCGGGGTGCCGCAGGCCTGCGACTCGAGCGCGACGAGACCGAACGACTCGTTGTAGCTCGGCACGACGGTGAGGTCGGCGGCCCGGTAGTAGTCGGCGAGCAGCTCGCGCGGCGCGGCAGGCGCGAAGCGCACCGTGCCGTCCAGGTCGAGCGTTGCGGCCAGGTCGGCGAGCCAGCCCGGCTCGATGACCGATCCGCTCGCCGCGCCGACGACGACAATCTGCAGGCGATCGGCGAACGCGGCGTCCTCGCGAAGCCGGGCGGCCGCCCGCAGCAAGAGGTCGGGCGCCTTGAGCGGCTGGATCCGTCCGACGAACAGCAGCGTCGGGACGTCCGGTCGCAGGCCGAGTCGCTGCCGGGCCTGCGTTTGCGGACCGGGTGTGAACGTGTCGAGGTCGACGCCCGGCGCGACGACCCGCACCCGATCGCGGTCGGCACCGTAGTGCTCGACGAGTTCGTCGGCCTCGCCTTCGGTGGACGCGACGAGCCGGTCGGCCTCGGCGACGACCTGTTCCTCGCCGATCACGCGCGCCATCGGCTCGGGCTGATCGCCCTCGGCGAGCAGCGCGTTCTTGACGCGCGCGAGGGTGTGCGCCGAGTGCACCAGCGGCACGCCCCAGCGCTCCTTGGCCGGCCAGCCGACCTGCCCGGAGAGCCAGTAGTGCGAGTGGATCAGGTCGTAGTACCCCGGTTCGCGCATCGCTTCGTGGCGGAGCACGCCCGTGGTGAAGGAGCACAGCTGCCCGGGCAGGTCCTCCTTGGACAGGCCCTCGTACGGGCCGGCTGTGATGTGCCGCACCGTCACGCCGGGGCTCATCTCGACG
>DATGFB010000337.1:0-4795 GCA_035309605.1 Jatrophihabitantaceae bacterium | reverse complement strand
CCGGCCACCACAG
This sequence comes from Jatrophihabitantaceae bacterium, assembly GCA_035309605.1. Lineage (GTDB taxonomy): Bacteria > Actinomycetota > Actinomycetes > Mycobacteriales > Jatrophihabitantaceae > DATGFB01. The sequence goes on along the minus strand of DATGFB010000337.1, from coordinate 4,782 downwards.
AGTTGATGCCTGCCGGAAGGACGTTGCCGAAGAAGCCGAACGCCGATCTCGACAACACCATCTGCGGCACGCCGTGCGCAGGGCCCCACGCCGACAGCACTGCCTGCGAGGCGCTGCCGAGTGCGGTGCCGAGCACGATCGCCCAGAACGACTGCCAGAACGACAGACCGAAGAACAACGGCCCGATGATGCCCACGCCGACGGTCGCGAACTCCATGTTCGGCGACGTCCACGTCCACAACATCTGCAGCGGCGAGCCGTGCCGCTCGTCCAGCGGGATGAACTCGACCCCGCCGGGTTCGACCGCGACGATCTTGTCGCCGTAATCGCGAGTCGGGTCATCGATGACAGGAAGCGTCGACATGTGGCTACCCAATCAGGTCGGTGTGACGCGCACATTAACCGGCTAGCGTCGCGGCCATGGCAGCGGTGGAGCTCTCGGTCGCGGACGCGGTCGTGCGCGCGAGGCGGCTCGCCGAGCGCGGACCGCGCACACTGCTCGGCATCACCGGCCCGCCGGGCGCGGGCAAGTCGACACTGGCGTCCACGCTGGCGGCCGAGCTCGGTGAACGCGCGGTCGTGATCGGCATGGACGGTTTCCATCTCGCGCAGGCCGAGCTGGTTCGCCTCCGGCGCACCGACCGCAAGGGCGCACCGGACACGTTCGACGACGGCGGGTACGTCGCGTTGCTGCGCCGGTTGCGGTCCGGTACCGAACCGGTGGTCTACGCGCCGCTGTTCCGTCGCGATCTCGAGGAACCCATCGCGGCCGCGGTCGCAGTCGTGTCGTCCGTCCCGCTCGTGATCACCGAAGGGAACTACCTGCTGCTATGGCCGGACGTCGCGGACCTGCTCGACGAGGTCTGGTACCTCGACCTGCCCGACGAGGAGCGCCGGCGCCGACTCACTGCGCGCCGCATGTCGTTCGGCGTCCCGGACGCGGAGGCGCAGCGCTGGACGGACGGCTCCGACGAGGACAACGCGCGCGTGGTCGCCGCCACGAAATCACGCGCCGACGTGATCGTCGATGTCCCCCGTTGACTGGTCACTTATGCGTCGACTGGCGACTTATAAGTGACCAGTCGAGGCCCAAACTGACCAGTCAACGTGGGGACTTCGATCGTCCTTCGTCAGGTGTCGAAGTCGACCGTTACCCGGTCGCTCACGGGCAACGACTGGCAGGTGAGCACGAAACCGTCGGCGAGCTCGTCGTCCTCGAGCGCGAAGTTGCGCCGCAGGAACACCTCACCTGCCGTCACCCGCGCGCGGCAGGTGCCGCACACGCCGCCCTTGCATGCGAACGGCAGGTCGGAGCGCACGCGCTGGGCGGCGTCGAGGATCGGCTCGTCGCGCGACAACGTGAGCACGGTCGCGCGTCCGTCCAGCACGACCGTCACGTCGGACGTGGCGCCCTGCGGTCGCGCGTCGACGTGCTCGGCCGGCGGGGGCGCGACGTCCTCGACATAGAACAACTCGCGGTGCACGCGAGCGGGATCGACTCCGCGCGCAAGCAGCTCGGCACGCACCACCTCGACCATCGGATACGGCCCGCACAACCACCAATGGTCAACCGCATCGACCGCGACGAGCCCGTCCAGCAGTGCTCCGAACCGTGCCGCATCCAGCCGGCCGCTGAGCAACTCAGCCTCACCTGGTTCGCGCGACAGCACGTGCACCAGTTGGAACCGCGTCGGATACCGGTTCTTCAGGTCCGCTAGTTCGTCCGCGAACATCACGGTGTCGCTGCGCCGGTTCGCGTACACCAACATGACCTCGCCCGCTGCATCTGCGAGCACAGTGGACGCGATCGACATCATCGGCGTGATCCCCGAGCCTGCCGCCACGAGCACGTGCCGTCCGCCCGTTTCGTCGCCGAGCGCGAACGCACCTGACGGGGGCAACACCTCGACGACGTCACCGGCGCGCACGTCGCGCACCAGCCACCCGGAAACCTCGCCGCCGTCCACAACACGCACGCCGATCCGCGGAGCGGCATCGCGGGCCGCGCAGATCGAGTACGACCGCCGTTCATCGCGGCTCGCGGTCACTCGCCGCACGGTCAACGCCTGGCCCGGCCGGAACCGGAACGCTTCGCGTTGCTCGGACGGCACGTCGAACGTGATCGCGACGGCGTCGTCGGTCAGCTGCTCCACGCGGGCCACCCGCAACGGCGCGAACGTCGATGCCATCAGATCGCCTTCATGTGCTCGAACGGCTCGCCGCAGGCGGCACACCTGCACAGCGCCGTGCACGCGGTCGGCCCGAACGCCGACGTGACCGCGGTGTCTGCCGAGCCGCATCGAGGGCACATCGGCGCCGGAATCCGCACGCCGAGTCGCACCGGCACCGGCGTGGTCCGCCGCGCTGCCGGCCCGGGCGGCGCGATGCCGTGCTCGGCCAACACCGCCCGACCGTGCGGAGTGATGTCGTCCGTCGACCACGGCGGGCTCAACACAATACGAACGTCCACGCGCGGGTAACCCGCCTGGTGCAGCCGCCGCGCAATGTCGGCCCGCATCTCGGCAACCGCCGGACACCCCGAGTACGTCGGCGTGATGTCGACGACGATCGCGCCGTCCACCTCACGAACACCGCGCAACACCCCGAGGTCGTGCAACGTCAACATCGGCAACTCAGGATCGACAACCGAAGCAACGACATCCGTCGGACCCATGGCGGGACTTGGGGTGTCTGTAGTGAGCGTGGATGGGCCTGGCCCTCGCACGCCAGGGGCGTGCGAGTGGTTGCGAACGGAAGACACCCCAAGTCCCGCCTCGCGAGCGGATACCCCAGCGCCGGCGAGACCGCTCACCACGACGCCTCCGGGTGAGCACGAGCAACGCCCTGCAGTTCGGCAAGCAATTCGGCAAGGGCGGAGGTGTGCTGGAACGCGCGTCCCTCGATCGCAACTCTGCTCGTGCGAGGACGAACCAGCGTCGCCGTCGACAGCACGTCGTCGATGACCGCATCGGTTTCGACGGCCGACAACGGATCGGCCGCGTACAGCTCGGCAACTCTCGGGAGGAGCGCGTCGACGGCGGACTGCATCCGCGTGTGCGACTCGTCCGTGCCGTCACCGAGACGCACCAACCACCCCGCTGCGTAGTCGCGGTGGTACGTCAGCTCGGCAACCGCCTTCACGGCAATCGCCGACAGCACCGGGTCGGCGTGCGCGGCGAGGCGTTGCACGATCGCCAGCCGCCACGCCGACATCACGAACAGACGCACGATCGCCGCGGCGAAGTCGCCGCCGTCGTCGAGCTCGGCGAAGACGACGTTGCAGAACGCATCGGGGTCACGGAAGTACGCCAGCGCGTCCTCGTCCGGAATGTGCTCTGGCGCACCTGCCGGACGCAGCGACGGATCCGCTGCCGCGGCCCGGGTCAGCAGCAGCCGCGCCTGGCCGAGCAGGTCGAGCGCGATGTTCGCCAGCGCCACCTCGTCCTCGAGTTCGGGGGCGCAACTCACCCAAGACGCGAGCCGCTGTGCGAGGACGAGCGCGTCGTCGCCGAGGGCCAGACACGTCGCGGCGAGCTCGCGCGCATCGACGCCGGCCGGCACCGTCGTGTCGACGCCGGCGAGCGGATCGTCGAACCCGGTGCCGTATGCCCAGCGCGCCTCGCCGCCGTGTGCTTCGGCGAGCGACTCGTAGGCGTTGTCGTTCTCGTGCATCAGATGTGCGGGATCTCGTCGGGGATGTCGTAGAAGGTCGGGTGCCGGTAGACCTTGTCGCCGGACGGCGCGAAGAACGCGTCCTTCTCGTCGGGACTGGACGCGGTGATCTCAGCCGCGGGTACGACCCAGATGCTCACGCCCTCGTTGCGGCGCGTGTAGAGGTCGCGCGCCGAGTGCAGCGCCATCTCGGCGTCGGCCGCGTGCAGCGAACCGACGTGCACGTGGTTGAGGCCGCGCTTGCCGCGCACGAACACCTCCCACAGCGGCCAGTCCGGCTGAACGCTCATGCGACGGCCGCACTGTACTTGGCGGCGTACGTGGCAGCCGCGTCGCGTACCCATGCACCGTTCTCGTGTGCCGCGCGCCGGTGCGCGACGCGTTGTGCGTTGCATGGGCCGTCGCCGGACACGACGCGCTTGAACTCGTCCCAGTCGGGTGCGCCGAAGTCGTACGAGCCGCGCGACTCGTTCCAGGACAGCTGCGGGTCGGGCAGCGTGACGCCGAGTGCGTCGGCCTGCGGCACGGTCATGTCGACGAATCGCTGGCAAAGCTCGTCGTTCGTGTGCCGCTTGATGCGCCACTTCATCGACTGGGCGGTGTTGGGCGAGTCGTCGTCCGGCGGCCCGAACATCATCAGCGACGGCCACCAGAACCGGTTCGTCGCGTCCTGCACCATCGCGCGCTGCGCCGCCGAGCCGCGCATCATCGTCATCAGCAGCTCGTAGCCCTGGCGCTGGTGGAACGACTCTTCCTTGCAGATGCGGATCATCGCGCGGGCGTAGGGGCCGTAGGAAGAGCGGCAGAGCGGTACCTGGTTGCAGATCGCGGCCCCGTCGACCAGCCAGCCGATCACGCCGACGTCGGCGTAGTTGAGGGTGGGGTAGTTGAAGATCGAGGAGTACTTCTGGCGGGCGCTGACGAGCTTTTCGGTCAGGTCCGCGCGGTCCGCGCCAAGGGTCTCCGCCGCGCTGTACAGGTACATGCCGTGCCCGGCCTCATCCTGTACCTTCGCCAGCAGGATCGCCTTGCGGCGCAGCGACGGCGCCCGGGTGATCCAGTTGCCCTCCGGCTGCATGCCGATGATCTCCGAGTGCGCGTGCTGGGCGA
>DATGFB010000336.1:0-3897 GCA_035309605.1 Jatrophihabitantaceae bacterium | reverse complement strand
GGCCGACCACCCGCGCGAGCAACGGCGCGAGACGATCGTGCTCGACCTGGCCGCCGGTGACGCGATCGGCATCGTCGGATCCGCGCGCAGCGGTCGCACGACGACGTTGGTGTCGCTCGCGATCGCGGCGGCCGCCCGCCTGTCGCCGGATGACTGCGCGATGTATCTCCTGGACGGCGGCTCGGGCGAATTGCACGCGATCGCGGCGCTGCCGCACGTCGCTTCCTGCGCTTCATGGCGCGATGCCGATCATCTCGCGCGACTGGTGCTCCGGCTGGCTGCCGAGGTGGCAGGTCGACGGAGCCGCCAACACCGATCCGATGCGTTCCGCGCCGTGGCCGACGACAGCAGCGCCCGCGTCGCAGCGCTGCTCGTCGTGATCGACGGCTGGGAGACGTGCGCGCGAGTTCTCGACGACCACGATGGCGGCGAATCGAGCGCAGCACTCCTGGGCTTGATCCGCGCCGGTCCGTCTGCCGGCGTCACCGTCGTCGTCAGCGGTGATCGCGAGCTGCTCGCCGTACGCCTGGCGGGATCGCTGACGACGCGGTACGCGCTGCGCCTGGCCGATCGCTCCGACTACGCACTGGTCGGCGTCGCCCCGGCGGAGGTCGACACGATCATGCCGCCGGGCCGCGCCGTTCGTGGGTCGGACGCGACCTCCGTGCAATTCGCGCACGCCGGGTCCTCTTCCGGACTCGACGCGGCGCGTGACGCAGCGGCGCGCATCACGGCGCCATCCGGCCGGCCGACGAGGCAGAGCCGGCGCCGCGTCGTCGTGCAGGCTCTCCCGAGACAACTACGCCTCGCCGAGTTGCCGCTGCAGGACGACCGGTTCGTGCTCGGCCTGGGAGGCGATGCGGCCGACCCCATGTCGATCGATCTCTCCGGCGCTCGTGCGCGGTTCGTCGTCGGTGGTCCTCCGGGTTCAGGCCGCACCAGCGTTGTGCGTCTGGTGCTGCACCAGGCAGTGCGCGCCGGCGTGCCCGCGGTCCTGTTCGCCCCTGCGCATTCGCCCGCATACGAGGATGCGCGCAGGCGCGGTATGCCCGCGGTCACGCCGTCCGACGCAGCGGCCGCCATTCCGCACGGCGCCCGGCTGCTGCTCGTCGACGATCCGGAGACGTTCGCGGCCACCGACGTCGAGTCGGCCTTACTCGCGCTGCTGACCGGCGGGTGCGCGCTGCTGGTCGCGACCAGCAGCACCGACCTCGCGGTCGCACACCGAGGCATCGTGGCCGAGGCGCGCAAGACGCGCAGCGGGCTGTTGCTGAGCCCGCGACCAGCCGATGGCGAACCGTTCGGCGTGCGGCTCCCCCGGCGCAACGCAGAGGTCATACCGGGCCGAGGCGTACTGCTGTGCGTGGGACGCGATCCGGTTCCGATCCAGGTCGCGCTACCCGACGACCTCACGACATATGTGGGTACCGGTGATCCGTCGGCGGGACGAACGTCTCCTTGATCGAGCGAGGTGACAGCCAGCGCAACAGGTTCCAGACCGAACCCGCCTTGTCGTTCGTACCCGACGCGCGGGCACCGCCGAACGGCTGTTGGCCGACCACAGCGCCGGTCGGCTTGTCGTTGACGTAGAAGTTGCCCGCGGCGAACCGCAGCACGGCGTCAGCCTCGACGACCGCCGCCCGGTCGCGCGCGAACACCGCACCCGTCAACGCGTACGGCGACACCGACTCGAGCTGGGTCAGCGTGGCTGACCAGTCGGCATCGTCGTACACGTACACCGCGAGCAGCGGGCCGAAGAATTCGGTGCGGAACACATCGTGCGTGGGGTCGGCACATTCGACGACGGTCGGCTGCACGAAGTAGCCGACGCTGTCGTCGCTCTTGCCGCCGGCGATGATCCGCGCCGACGACTCACCGGCCACCCGCTCCTGCACGGCCGCGAGCCGGTCGAACGCGCGCCGGTCTATCACCGCGCCGCCGAAGTGGGAGAAGTCGGTGACGTCTCCGTAGCTCAGTGAGCCGGTCACGGCGGCGAGTTCGTCGCGCACGCCGCCGTCCCACAGTGAACGCGGCACATAGGCACGCGACGCGGCCGAACACTTCTGCCCCTGGTACTCGAACGCGCCGCGCACCAGCCCGGTGATCAGCGACGCCGGGTCGGCGGACGGGTGCGCGACGACGAAGTCCTTACCGCCCGTCTCGCCGACCAGCCGCGGGTACGAGCTGTACGTACCGATCGACGCACCGACGCTGTGCCACAGTCGCTGGAACGTCGCGGTCGAGCCGGTGAAGTGGATGCCGGCGAGCATGGGGTGTGGCAACGCCGCCTCGCTCACCGCGACACCGTCACCGGTGACGAGGTTGATCACACCCGGCGGCAGCCCGGCGGCTTCGAACAACCGCATCGTGTAGTGCGCGGCAAGCTGCTGCGTCGGCGATGGCTTCCATACGACGACGTTGCCGAGCAGCGCCGGCGCCGACGGCAGGTTGCCGGCGATCGCGGTGAAGTTGAACGGCGTGATCGCCAGCACGAAGCCCTCGAGCGGCCGGTAGTCGGAGCGGTTCCACACGCCCGCAGAACTGATCGGCTGCTCGGCAAGAATTTGTCGCGCGAAGTGCACATTGAACCGCAAGAAGTCGGCGAGCTCGCACGCTGAATCGATCTCTGCTTGATGCGCGGTCTTCGACTGGCCCAGCATCGTCGCCGCGTTCAACGTGTCGCGCCAGGTCGTTGACAGCAGTTCCGCAGCGCGCAGAAAGACCGCCGCTCGCTCGTCGAAGGGCAGCTCACGCCAAGCCGGCGCGGCCTGCAACGCAGCTCCGATCGCGGCCTCCACGTCGGGCACCGTCGCCTGTGCGCTCACGCCGAGCAGCAAGTCGTGCCGGTGCGGTGCGACAACGTCGATACGCGCGCCGCCGGCCATGCGCTGCACGCCGCCGACGGTCATCGTCAGGTCGGCGGGAGTCGACGCGAGGGTGCTGAGCGTGGCGGCGAGGGTCGCTCGCTCGGCACTGCCCGGCGCATACGTCCGCACCGGCTCGTTGACCGGGACGGGTGGAGAGGTGATTGCGTCCATCCCCCGATGGTGCCACGCGAGCCGCAATCGGCAGACCTGTCGGCCGAGCCGTCGTCAGAGCAGTTCGAGCAGTGGTCCGATCTCTTGCGAGGCGTACCAGGACAGTTCGAACCCCTCGACATCGTCGACGGTGTCCTGCGCGGTCTCATCGCCCAGATCCGCAGCCGCGATCGCCTCCGCCGCGGCCGACACCGCTGTCTCCGCCTCGCGGTCGTCGACATGCACCGACGCGACGTCGGCCAGGGCGATCGGGATCGCGACCTGCACGACCCCACGGTCCAAGTCGTCCCGCACGCTCACTTCGCGATCCGCCACCTCGCCGGCAACGACCACCCGGCGGCGCGCCGCAGCCGCATCGGCGTCGACGAGACGCAGCGAAGCACGCGCTGCCTCCATCATCGCCGCGTATTCGAGCGCCTCGACGTCGTCGTCGACGTACCACTCGCGAAGTGCGGGCGTGACGGCGAACGCGGTGATCGGCGCGGTGCCGAGTTGTCCGCTCGCGTCCAGCTCGCGAAGCTGCACGGTCGTCGCGGGAACGTACACCCTCATGCCGGCAGCACCTGCACTCGCCCGGATCTCACGCGGTGGTCTCGCCGGCGGCGCGGCCGGTCGCGCGTCGCCGCGCGGCATGCTGTCCGGCGAGTTGCCTGCGAAGCTGTGCCGCCGCAGTGCGTTGCGCGGTGGTGAGCACGTCGGTTCGGTGCTCGGGATCCATCAAGTTGATGCCCATCAGGGCCAGGTCGTCCGCCTCGGGCGTCACAAGCCGCACCCGCACGCCGCTGCCGCGCAGCTTCGCGACGTCGGACAGGATGCTCCGCGTGATGCTGCGTCGAATCGCGCGCTCGATGCGTCCGAT
>DATGFB010000335.1:0-4633 GCA_035309605.1 Jatrophihabitantaceae bacterium | reverse complement strand
ATCGGCAATGCTGACGACCTCGCCACGTCGTTCGCGTCCAGCGAGGTCGCCAGCCGCTACCACACGTTGATCAGCGCGGACGGCATCGGTTTCGACTTCACCGAGCACGCCCGCATGTCGCTGGCAGCCGGCACGCCGGTCACACCGCGCTACGCGTCGCCTGCCGCGACCGCACCGACACCGTCAACACCGTCAACACCGTCGACGGGAGGCACGAAGTGATCGCCGCGATCGCGCTCGCACTCGGCATTGCCGCAGGATTCATCTTCCGCCCGACCGTCCCGACGTGGCTCGAGCCGTATCTGCCGATCATGGTCGTCGCGGCACTCGACGCCGTGTTCGGTGGCATACGCGCACGACTCGACGGCATCTTCGACGCGAAGGTCTTCGTCGTGTCGTTCGTGTCCAACACCGTCGTCGCTGCGCTGATCGTGTTCCTCGGCGACAAGCTCGGCGTCGGCAGTCAGTTGTCGACCGCCGTCGTCGTCGTCTTCGGCATCCGCATCTTCGGCAACGCGGCCGCGATCCGCAGGCATTTGTTCCGGGCATGACATGAGCGACGTCACCGACGAGCCGGCACCGCCCGCGAGCCCACCGCCCCGGCCGCGCATGACCGGCCGGCACCGCGCGGCCGCGCTCATCGGCGTGCTGGTGGCCGGCCTCGGGTTCGCGATCGCGGTCCAGGTGCACGCGAACTCGAAGTCGGACAACTTGACCAACCTCCGAAGCGACGACCTCATCGGCATTCTCGACAACCAGAACGCGCAGGCCGACCACCTGCGCCGGCAGATCGCCGACCTACAGCAGACGCTGCGCCTGCTGCAGGACAGCGGCGACCGCGCCTCCGCCGCGCGGCAGCAGGCCCAGCAGGACGCGCAGGCGCTCGGCGTGCTGCTCGGCACCGTTCCCGCCGAGGGCCCCGGCGTGCGCGTCACGGTGACCGATCCGACCCGCAAACTCGGCCCCGAGGACCTGCTCGACGTCATCGAGGAGCTCCGCGGCGCAGGTGCCGAGGCGATCCAGTTCGGGTCGGTGCGGGTCAGCGCGGATACCGCGCTGACCGGATCTCCGGGCGCCGTGATGGTGGACGGCATCGCGGTCGCCGCGCCGTACACGGTCCTCGCGATCGGAGACGCCACGACGCTGGACACCGCCCTCAACATCCCGGGCGGTGTGGCGGCGACAGTGCGCGCGGCGGGTGGGTCGCTCAGCGTCGCGGAACTCACGAACCTGCGCATCGACGCCGTGCGCACACCGCCCACACCGCACTACGCCACCCCGGCGGCCACCCCCGCCGCGCACTGAGTACGCGGCCAGTAGGGTTCGAAAACCACCTCGGAAGGCAGGGCAGATGTCTGACGTCCCCGACGATCTCAAGTACACCGCCGAGCACGAATGGGTTCGCGTCGCAGCCGACGCCACGACGGTGCGGATCGGCATCACCGACTACGCTCAGGCCGCACTCGGCGACGTCGTGTACGTCTCGCTACCGCAGACCGGTGCCAAGGTCGACGGGGGAGCGGCGTTCGGCGAGGTCGAGTCGACAAAGAGCGTGTCCGATCTGTTCGCGCCCGTCAGCGGCACCGTCGTCGCACGCAACGATGCGCTCGACGAACATCCCGAGCTGATCAACTCCGACCCGTACGGCGAAGGCTGGATCGTCGACATCGAAGTCGCGGACGCCGCCGCACTCGACTCCCTGCTCGACGCCGGGGCTTACGGAACTCTTACGAATTAGGCAGCTTCGGGCCATCTCCACGCAAAGTTGCGGCTATACGTCCACCTTCGATTGACCCTTGGGACGCGGCGGGCCTAGTCTCGGCAGACCGACGGCACGCACAAGATCGCGATGGCGTTGACCCTCCTTGACCGCTGCTCAGATCGAGAGGCGACGCGAGTGTTCTGTACGGCATGCGGCACCGAGAACCCACCCGGAAGCCACTTCTGCGCACGGTGTGGCACGCCACTCCCGGCGGCGAACACCGGTGCCGACGTGACGAGCACGATGAGCACCACGACCGGATCCGTTCCCGATGTCGACACCGACTTCTCCACCGAGGCACATCAGGGTGCGGTCGATGCGCTGACGCCGGGTTCGGCGTTGCTCGTGGTCAAGCGCGGGCCGAACGCTGGCAGCCGGTTCCTGCTCGATCAGGACGTCACGACAGCGGGCCGTCACCCCGACAGCGACATCTTCCTCGATGACGTCACCGTCTCGCGCCGGCACGCGGAGTTCCGCCGCGAGGGCAGCGGCTACACCGTGCACGACGTCGGCTCGCTGAACGGTACGTACGTCAACCGCGAACGCATCGACGCGGCGCCGCTGTCCGGCGGCGACGAAGTACAGATCGGAAAATTCCGCCTCGTCTACCTCACGGCAGCTGTCCGCGCGGGCGTCGGGGCCCAGGCATGACGGCGGCGGGGGCAGCCGGGCCACAGGCGCGCGGCAGGTCGAGTGCGACGCTCACCATCGGCGACGTCCTGGCGCACCTGAAGGTCGACTTTCCGGACCTGACGATCAGCAAGATCCGCTTTCTCGAGGACCAGGGCCTGGTGCGGCCCGAGCGCACGCCGTCGGGATACCGCAAGTTCTCGGCCGCCGACGTCGCCCGGCTTCGTTACGTGCTCGCGCAGCAGAAGGACCACTACCTGCCGTTGCGGGTGATCAAAGACCAGCTGGACGCGATCGACCGCGGGCTGGTGCCGGCGGGCACGCCGAACGGCAGCCCGCGCGTACCGCACGTGTCGATCGCGGCGATCGAGGACAACGCGCCCACCGCTGAGCACTTCCGCCCGGCAGCGGCGCTCATGCGGCTCTCGCGTGACGAGCTGCTCAACGCGGCTGGGTTGCGTACCGAACAGCTCGCCGAACTGGAGCAGTTCGGGCTGATCTCGGTGTCGGTCGGCGGGCACTACGACGACGATGCGCTCTCGGTCGCGAAGATCGTCGCCGACCTCGCGCGGTTCGGCCTCGAAGGCCGGCACCTGCGCGCGTTTCGCACCGCGGCCGAACGCGAGGTCGGTCTGTTCTCGCAGGTGGTCGGTCCTATCTCGAAACAGAAGAGCAGCGAATCGCGGGTGCGGGCCGAAGAGACCATCCGTGAGCTCGCAGCTGCCTCGGTGCGGCTGCACGCGGCACTCGTCCAGATCGGCCTTCGCGAGCTGATCGGAAGCTGAACCGCGCCCCGTCGGACCGTGTAGCGTCGAAGCTTGGCGTGGGGGACCGACCGGGTACGGAGGTGAGCTCGTGCATCCGATGCGTGTCGTCGGGGTCCGCGTGGAGCTGCCCGCCAACCAGCCCGTCGTGCTGCTGCGCGAGGAGGACGGCGTTCGCTACCTGCCGATCTGGATCGGGGCGGTCGAGGCGTCGGCCATCGCGTTCCAGCAGCAGGGTGTGCAGACCGTCCGCCCGCTGACGCACGACCTGATGCGCGATGTCATCAACGCGCTCGGCGTGCGGCTCGAGGCCGTGCACATCACCGAGCTGCGCGACGACGTCTTCTACGCCGAGCTGCGCTTCAGCGGCGGAGTCAGCGTGAGTGCTCGACCGTCCGATGCGATCGCGCTGGCGCTGCGCTGCGAAGTCGAGATCCTGGGGGCCGACTCCGTGCTCGATGCGGCCGGGATCGAGATCCCGGACGAGCAGGAGGACGAGGTGGAGCGGTTCCGCGAGTTCCTCGACCAGATCACACCGGAGGATTTCGCCTCCGGCGCCTGACCGGCCCGCAGATACCCTCGATCTCTACGTGAGGGTTAAGAATTTTCGGCGCGTCGCGTTGACCTGCCAGACGCCCAGACCTACCGTCGGGGGACGCGAATCACGTTGGTGGGATTTTCGCCGTTGCCGGGTAGATCCAGACAGATCCGAGCCGGGTCGGCGCCGAGGAGGTAGCCCGATGGACGAGCAGCTGCGACCCGAGCAAGGCATGCTGTTCGCCGATCCGGACCCCGCCGACGACGTGCTCATCGGCTACCGCGGTCCCACCGCGTGCTCGGCCGCCGGCATCACCTACCGCCAGCTCGACTACTGGGCGCGTACCGACCTCGTGGTGCCGTCGATCCGCACCGCGAGCGGCTCGGGCAGCCAGCGGCTGTACTCGTTCAAGGACATCCTGGTGCTCAAGGTCGTCAAGCGGCTGCTCGACACCGGGGTGTCGTTGCAGAACATCCGCGCCGCCGTCGACGCGCTGCGCCTTCGCGGCGTCGACGACCTCGCGCAGATGACCCTGCTCTCCGACGGCACCACCGTGTACGAATGCACATCCTCGGAAGAGGTCGTCGACCTGCTCCGCGGCGGCCAGGGCGTGTTCGGCATTGCGGTCAGCGGCGCACTGCGCGAATTGCGCGGCTCGCTGGCGCAGCTGCCGGGTGAGCGCGCCGACGGGGCCGAGGTCGACGTACCGGTGGTCGGGTCGAGCACCGACGAGCTGGCGAAACGCCGCCAGCAACGCACCGCCTCGGCCTGAGCCGACCTCGTCCGGCTGGTACCGTCGGACTCGGCTGTTCACCTCGCGTGGGAGAGCCTGTTACGTCCGGTTCGCGGGCGTAGCGGCGCCGAAGGGGCAACCTCCCCGGAACCTCTCAGGCAAAAGAACCACGCGGGCTGGGCCACTCTGAAGGTCGTTCTCCCGCG
>DATGFB010000334.1:0-2704 GCA_035309605.1 Jatrophihabitantaceae bacterium | reverse complement strand
CGCGAAGGGATTCTCGCGCGGCCGCGTGCTGAAGAAGATCGGCCAGCACGGGCAGGACACCGCCGAGCTGTTCTTCGACGGCGTGCGTGTTCCTGTTACGAATCTGCTCGGCACCGAGGAGGGCCAGGGCTTCGTCCAGCTCATGCAGCAGCTGCCACAGGAGCGGCTGATCATCGCCGTCGTCGCGGCCGCCGCGATCGAGGCGGCGCTCGCTGAGACCATCGCGTACACGAAGCAGCGCGAGGCGTTCGGCAAACCGGTGTTCGCGTTCCAGAACACGAAGTTCACCCTGGCTGATCTTGCGACGACAGCGAAGATCGGGCGGGTGTTCATCGACGACTGCATCGCCAAGCACATCCGTGGCGAGCTCGACATCCCGACCGCGTCCATGGCGAAGTACTGGCTCACCGAGCAGCAGTGCCGGGTCGCGGACGAGTGCCTGCAGCTGTTCGGCGGCTACGGGTACATGACCGAGTACCCGATCGCCACGATGTTCACCGACTCGCGCGTGCAGAAGATCTACGGCGGCACCAACGAGATCATGAAAGAGATCATCAGCCGCTTCCTCTGACCGGCGTATTGCCGGGGGTGCTGCAAAACTGTAACGTGTTCTCATTCTGGGAGATGCGCGCTGGCGCGCGCCCGCAGGCGAGGACGGTGCAGCGTTGACTGCTCAGCTCACCACGGAGACGGCGGCCGAGCCGAAGACGTTCGACCTGACGAATCCGGCCACCGGCGAGGTGGTCGGGACGTACCCGGTGCACACCGCCGGCGACATCGCCGAGATCGTGGCGCAGGCCCGGCAGGCGCAGGTCTGGTGGCAGGCGCTCGGCTTCGCAGGACGCAAGAAGCGCATGCTGCGCTGGACGTCCTACCTCGCCAAGCGCGTCGACGAGATCACCGATCTGTGCCACCGCGAGACCGCCAAGCCGCGCGGTGACGGACTGTTCGAACTGCTCGCCGGCCTCGAAGAGGTCAAGTGGGCCGCGAACAACGCCGAGCGGGTGCTGAAGGAACGCAACGTCAAGCCCGGCCTCGCGATGATGAACTTCGACGCGCGTGTCTCGTATCTGCCGCTCGGCGTCGTCGGCGTCATCACGCCGTGGAACGCGCCGCTGTACACGGTGTTCTGCGGACTCGCCGACGCGCTCGGCGCGGGCAACGCGGCGATCGTCAAGCCGAGCGAGTTCAGCGTCGCGACGGGCGTGTACGCGGTCGAGTCGTTCTACAAGGCGAATCCGGATGCGCCCAAGGGGCTCGTGTCGTGGATCAGCGGCTTCGGCGAGACGGGCTCGGCGTTGTGCAAGTCCGGTGTCGACAAGATCGCGTTCACCGGTTCGGTGCCGACGGGACGTCGTGTCATGCAGGCGTGCACCGAGAACCTCACGCCGGTGTTGCTCGAACTCGGCGGCAAGGATGCGACCGTGATCGCGGCGGACGCGGACCTAGACGCTGCGGCGAAGGCGATCATCTGGGGCAGCATGTGGAACGCCGGCCAGGCGTGCGTCGGCGTCGAGCGGGTGTACGTCGTGCAGGCAGTGCGCGACCCGTTCCTCGCGAAGGTGAAGGAGTACGCGGAGAAGGTCACCGCGGGGCAGCGCGAGACGGACAGCTACGGGCCGATGACGTTGCCGTCGCAGGTCGAGATCGTGCGCAGGCATGTCGCTGACGCACTCGACCGCGGTGCTACCGCACTGGTCGGTGGCCTCGATTCGATCCAGCCGCCGTACGTGCACCCGATCGTGCTCGTAGACGTGCCGGAGGAGTCGTCCGCGGTGCAGGAAGAGACGTTCGGCCCCGTCGTTGTCGTCAACACCGCGAAGGACGAGGACGACGCGATCGCGCGCGCCAACGCGACCGAGTTCGGTCTCGGTTCGTCGGTGTTCTCGAAGAACCGTGGTCGCGAGATCGCCGCGAAGCTGCGCGCAGGCGGTACGACGATCAACTCGGTGCTCACGTTCGTCGGCATTCCGTCGCTGCCGTTCGGCGGTGTCGGCAACAGTGGCTTCGGACGGTTCCACGGTGACGACGGCTTGCGTGAGTTCTCGCGCGCGAAGGCGACGACGAGCAAGAAGTTCAACATGGGCAAGGAGCTGAACTCGTTCCCGCGCGACCCCGAGGGCTACAAGATCGTCAGCAAGGTGCTGCGCCTGAAGTTCTCGCGCCGGCTCAAGTAGGGGAGCGACCCCGATGGCGAGGCAGAACCGGTCGCTGCAGGGCACGCTGATCGTCATCACCGGTGCGGCACGCGGTATCGGACGCGCGACCGCGACGGCACTCGTGCGTGAAGGCGCACGCGTCGTCATCACGGACCTCGATCAGAATCTCGCCGAGCAGACGGCGGCTGAACTGCGCGCCGTCGCGGGTCTGCGACTCGACGTCACCGATCACCCGCAGTTCACTGCGGTGCTCGACGGCATCGAGGCAAAGCACGGCGCGATCGACGTGCTGATCAACAACGCGGGCATCATGCCGCTCGTCGCGTTCGAGGACGAGTCGGAGCAGTCGGCAGCGCGGCAAGTCGCCGTCAATTTTCTCGCGCCGTGGTACGGGACGCAGGATGCGATCCGCCGCATGAAGCCACGCGGGCACGGGCACATCGTCAACGTCGCATCGATGGCCGGTGTCGTGCCGACGCCGGGCGCGGCGACGTACTGCGCGACCAAGCATGCGCTCGTCGGGCTGACCGAGTGCATCTCATGGG
>DATGFB010000333.1:0-3816 GCA_035309605.1 Jatrophihabitantaceae bacterium | reverse complement strand
TGCACGCGCCGCGCGAAACGGTATTCCGCGCGTGGTCGGACCCGGACTTGCTCGTGCAATGGTGGGGCCCGGCGGGAGTGAGCAATGTCGAGTGCGAGATCGACCTGCGGGTCGGCGGCGTGTTTCGCGTCGTCATGGTCGCGGGCGACGATTTCGGCGACCGAGCGGGCGAGCGTTGGCCGGTGCGTGGCGTCTTCCAAGAGGTCGACATTCCGTCCCGACTCGTGTTCACCAGCCAGGCCGTCGACGATGACGGCACGATGCACCTCGACGGCACGACGACGGTCGTATTCGACGACCTCGGCGACGGCACCACACGGCTCACCGTGCACGCATCAGCCGAAGGCGTCTCTGCGCAGGCGCCGTCGATGCTCGAAGGCATGACGCAGGGCTGGACGCAGACACTCGACAAGCTGATCGCACTCGTCGCTACCGCGACTTAAGGCTGGCTGGGTCGTCCCGTCGAGTGCGTTGGCTCGCTGCTCGGCCGGCCCGTCGCGTGTGGCGGCACGGTAGTGGGCTTGCCGTGCGGCACGTCGCTGGGCTTGCCGGCGCCGTCGCTCGGCTCGTTGGACTCCGTCGCACTGTCGCTCGGGTGCGGAATCTTCGCACAGAACGCGTCGATGTTGGCCGCACCGCCGGCAGCCGTCGCAAGGTTCTGGAAGGCGACCGAATGATCCACCGACTTGCCGTGCACCTTCGCGTGCGCGTACGCGTTGCATAACCCGAAACCGGCGGAACCGGTTGGATCGGGGCCGACCGGCGTGCCGGTCTTGCCGGAGTCCTTGTGCGAGTGGGACGCGGGCGGCGCGTCGATGAGATGGTGCGCGACGTTCTGCGCGGTGTCGGGCAGCGAGCTCGAGAACGCCGCAGCGGCCAGCCCGCCGACGGCGACCGCGCCCGCAGCAGACGCCGCGAGCAACTTCGTGGCGAACAACGACGTCAGCACAGCGGGCCTCAATCGACGAAGACGTGGATGTGTCGACATGCCGAACCGCGCCCGATACGCGCGCAATGCGGATGCGGATCCCCGGAGTTCGTCGCCGGCCGCCGGGGCCGACAGCGCAGTGAGCAGCTCGCCGACAAGACGCGTCTCAGCGGGCGCATCCGGAAGAGGGGGATATCCGGATAGCAGCCGTTCGAGACCGTCCTCGTCGAAGGCGGTCTGCTCATGTTTCGGGCGCAGGTTCGGCATGTCACCAGGCAAATCGTCGCCGTGGCTCATTGCGTTACACCTGCCTCGGCGAGCAGCCGCGCCAACGTCTTCAGGCCGCGGTGGGCTGCGACCCGGATCGATCCCGGGCTGCGCCCGAGGACGGCGGCCACGCGTTCGACGTCCAGCCCCGCGACGACACGGAGCATGACCACTTCAGCTTGCATGTGCGGCAGTTGGGCAACCATCGCCAACGCGGCACGGGTGTCGAGGTTGGTCAGCGCTTCGTCGGCGCTGTCGGCGACGGGCACGCCGTCGTCGCTGCCGACGTCGGTTGTGACGATCGGCGCGCCACGCGCCCGCCTGCGGACCTCGTCCACCGCGCGCCGGCGCGCCATGGTGAACAGCCAGCCGCGCCACGCCGACTCATCACCGCGAAACCGGCGTAAGCCGCGTATCGCACCGATCCATGTCTCGGCAGCCAGGTCCTCGGCAGCCTGGCCGCACACCACGCGCAGGTATCGGACGAGCGACGGATTCACCTCGCGCCACAAGGCCTCGAACGCGGGCTCGTCGCCGTTCTGCGCGGCGGCGAGCAAGCGGTCGAAGTCCGGTCCGATCACGGCGACAGCGTCCTCCCGGCGCGCCGGCGGCGCGAGAAGTCCAATGTATGAGGAGTCAAATGTATGTCAAGTCATGGCGTATTCGAATGAATGGAAGGGCCGCGACGGACTGTGAGTAGAACTGACGAGTGACTGACACACCGCCGTCATCGGCCACCGCCCACGGCACGCACGACTTCGCCGGGGATCCGCGCAACGCGGAGATCGTCGTCAACGTCAACGGACACCTGGTTCCGCGGGGACAGGCCACGGTCAGCGTGTTCGACGCCGGCTTCGTGCTCGGCGACGGCATCTGGGAAGGGCTGCGAGTCAGCGCCGGTCATCCGGCGTTCCTCGAGCAGCATCTCGATCGGCTGTGGGAGGGCGCTGCGGCGATTGCGCTGGACATAGGCCGGAGCAGGGCCGAGTTGACCGGCGAGATCTACCGCACGCTCGCCGCGAACGGCATGGACGCGGACGGCGTACACGTGCGGCTGATGGTTACGCGCGGTCCCAAGTCGACGCCGTACCAAGACCCGCGCGTGTCGGCTGGACCGGCGACGCTCGTCATCATCGCCGAGCACAAGCAACCACTGCCGGCGACACTCGAGCGCGGGCTGTCGCTGTTCACCGTGCACGTGCGGCGTGCCCAACCGGACACGCTCGACCCGAAGCTGAACGCGCACAGCAAGCTGAACGACATCACCGCATGCATCCAGGCCTACACCGCAGGCGCGGACGAGGCCTTGATGCTCGACCCGCAGGGTTTCGTCGCTACCTGCAACTCGACGAACTTCTTCGTCGTACGCCGCGGCGAGGTATGGACGTCCACGGGCATGTACTGCCTCGCCGGCATCACCAGGGCGAACGTGCTGCGCCTGTGCGAAGAGCACGGCATTCCCGCCCACGAGCGCGGATTCAGCCTGACCGAGGTGTACAGCGCGGACGAGGCGTTCGTCACCGGCACGTTCGCCGGCGTCGTTCCGGTGCACACCGTCGACGGACGCCGCATCGGGGCGGGTCACCGCGGGCCGATGGTCGAACGGCTCCAGACGCTGTATCGCGAGCTGGTCCGAGACGACGTCGCGACGCGCCAGGCGCCATGACCGACGGCGTCCGTCTGGCGGTGTGGTCGGGCCCTCGCAACATCTCCACGGCGCTGATGCGCTCGTGGGAGAACCGGCTCGACACGCACGTGGTCGACGAGCCGCTGTACGCCTACTACCTCAACGAGACTCGGCTCAATCACCCTGGGCGCGACGAGGTGATCGCGGCCGGCGAGACGTCATGGCAGGCCGTGGTGGAGCAACTCACCGCACCCGTCGACGGCGTCTTCTATCAGAAGCACATGACGCACCACCTGATTGCGCAACTGCCACGCGATTGGATCCCGTCGCTGACGAACGTGCTGCTGATTCGCGATCCGGCCGAGGTCATCGCGTCGTATGTGCGCTCGCGTGCGGACGTCGTCGCGGAGGACATCGGGCTCGTACAACAGACCGAGCTCTACGACCAACTCGGCGCCGACACCCCGGTGATCGACGCGGCGGACTTCCTGCGCAACCCCGAGGCGTACCTGCGCTGGTTGTGCGACTACATCGGCGTCGCGTTCACCGATCGCATGCTGCACTGGCCGCCGGGACCACGCGACTCTGACGGTGTCTGGGCGCCGTACTGGTACGACGCGGTGCTCGCCTCGACGGGTTTCGAGCCGTACCGCCCACGCTCGGTCGAGTTGTCGGGCGCCGCTCTGGAAGCCGCGCAACTCAGCCGACCGCACTACGACCGTCTCTACAGCGAACGCGTCCGCCTGTGAGCAGACGCGTCAGATCACGTACTTCGCGAAGACGTAGGCGTCGACCGCGGCGAACGCGACCGGCCACGCACTCGCGGCGACCATGGTCAGCGCGCGACCCGAGCGCTGAAACAGCCAGCTCACCGGTACGAGCAGGAGCAGCGAGATGGGCACGATCGAGATGAACAGGTAACGCCCCTCGCCCTGGGTCGTCCGTTGCGCGATCTGGAACCACGCGATCGGTCCCGCGGCCGCCATGACGATGG
>DATGFB010000332.1:0-2976 GCA_035309605.1 Jatrophihabitantaceae bacterium | reverse complement strand
GTTCGAGTGCGTGGCTGAGTGCGCCGGGCGCCACCCGGAACCGGCCGCCGTCGGTCGGCTCGATCGCGCCGATCTGCGAGAGCGCCTCCAGTTCGTCGTCTGTGACGCGGTGCCCGATGCGCCGCTCGAGCGCCGCCCGGTCGAGCTCCTCGGTCTGCTCCGGCAGCCACGGAGCCAGGACGGCCGCCTGCACTGCGTACACCTGCGGCCCCGCCTCGTTCGGTATGCGCGCGAGCACCCGCTCGATCGCCGCCAGCGTGTAGCCGTGCTCCTGCAGGGTGCGGACCAGGTCCAGCCGCATGCGATGCCGCGCGTCGTAGTAGGCGATCCGGCCGCGCCGGATCGGCGGCGGCAGCAGGCCCTCGCTTGCGTAGAAACGGACCGTGCGTACCGTCAGCCCGGTGCGGGCCGCGAGCTCGTCGATCGTCAGCTCGTCGGCCGCCGGCGGGGCTGCGCTCGCTGCGGCGGTCATGCCGGAAGCGTAGCGGGGAATTCGACACAATCACTGGCGCTTGACAACTGTGACAGTGAAACTGGCAATATCGCCGGAAGCATCGGCTGGACCGAACGGACCTGGGAGCGAGCACATGAGCGAAGCGTTCGTCTACGACGCGGTCCGCACCCCGCGCGGGCGCGGCAAGAACACCGGATCACTGCACGGCACCAAGCCGGTGTCGCTGATGGTCGGGCTGCTCGACGAGGTCCGCAAGCGCAACCCGGGCCTCGACCCGGACCGCGTCGAGGACGTCATCCTCGGCGTCGTCTCCCCGGTCGGCGAGCAGGGCGCCGACATCGCCCGCACGGCCGCGCTGGCTGCCGGTTACGAGACGACCGGGCCGGGCTTCCAGCTCAACCGCTTCTGCGCGTCCGGACTCGAGGCGGTCAACATCGCAGCGCAGAAGGTGCGCAGCGGCTGGGAGGATCTCATCCTCGCCGGCGGCGTCGAGTCGATGTCGCGAGTGCCGATGGGCTCCGACGGCGGCCCGTGGGCGCAGGACCCCGAGACCGCGTACGCGACGAGCTTCGTCCCGCAGGGCGTCGGCGCGGATCTGATCGCGACGATCGAGAAGTTCTCGCGTGACGACGTAGACCTCTACGCCGTCGAGTCGCAGACGCGTGCCGGCAAGGCGATCGCCAACGGTGCGTTCGCACGGTCGGTCGTCCCCGTCGTCGACCTCAACGGGCAGGTCGTCCTCGACCACGACGAGTTCCCGCGTCCCGGCACCACGCCCGAGTCGCTCGGCGCGCTGCAGCCGTCGTTCGCGACGATCGGTGAGATGGGTGGCTTCGACGCCGTAGCACTGCAGAAGTACCACTGGGTCGAGAAGATCAACCACGTCCACACGCCGGGCAACTCGTCGGGCATCGTCGACGGCGCCTCGCTCATGGTGATCGGCAGCGAGCGGGCCGGACGCGACATGGGCCTCACGCCGCGCGCGCGCATCGTCGCGACCGGTGTCGTCGGTTCCGAGCCGACGATCATGCTCACCGGCCCCGCGCCGTCGGCCCGCAAGGCCCTCGCCAAGGCCGGCATGACGGTCGACCAGATCGACCTGTTCGAGGTCAACGAGGCGTTCGCGGCGGTCGTCATGAAGTTCATGCGCGACATGGACGTGCCGCACGAGAAGGTGAACGTCAACGGCGGTGCGATCGCACTCGGCCATCCGCTGGGCGCCACCGGCGCGATGATCCTCGGCACTGTGATCGACGAGCTGGAGCGCCGCGACCAGCGCTTCGGCCTGGCCACGTTGTGCGTCGGCGGCGGCATGGGCGTCGCCACCATCGTCGAGCGTCTCTGAACCTGCGAGCTACGGAGAACTGATTCCCATGACCGACACCAACACCATTCGCTGGGAGCAGGACGCCGACGGGGTCGTCACGCTCACGCTCGACGACCCGAGCCAGCGCGCCAACACGATGAACGAGGCGTACCGCGAGTCGATGGCTGCCGCGGTCGATCGCCTGTATGCCGAAAAGGACTCGATCACCGGCGTGATCATCACCTCGGCCAAGGACACGTTCTTCGCCGGCGGCAACTTGACGTTGCTGTCGCAGGTGAACGACGCGAATGCCGCCGAGTTCGGGGCCGGTGTCACGCAGATCAAGGCTGATCTGCGCCGGCTCGAGACGCTCGGCAAGCCGGTCGTCGCCGCGTTCAACGGCGCCGCGCTCGGTGGCGGCCTCGAGATCGGCCTCGCGTGTCATCGCCGCATCGCGCTCGACAACCCGAAGGCGCAGTTCGGCCTGCCCGAGGTCACGCTCGGCCTGCTGCCCGGCGGCGGCGGCGTCACGCGCATCGTGCGACTGCTCGGACTCGCTGACGGGCTGATGAAGGTGCTGCTGCAGGGCACGCGCTTCAAGCCCGCCGAAGCCGTCGAGGTAGGCATCGTCGACGAGCTCGCGGCGACGCCCGCGGAGATGTTCGACAAGGCGCGCGCGTTCATCGCGGCCAACCCCGAGTCGGTGCAGCGCTGGGACGCGAAGGGCTACAAGATGCCCGGCGGCTCGCCTACGTCGCCGTCGCTCGCGGGCATGCTGCCGGCGTTCCCGGCCAACCTGCGCAAGCAGCTCAAGGGTGCGCCGATGCCGGCGCCGCACCACATCATGTGCGCTGCTGTCGAAGGTGCGTCGGTCGACATCGACACCGCGTTCACGATCGAGGGCCGCTACTTCGTCGACCTCGCGCGCGGCCAGACCGCGAAGAACATGATCCAGGCGTTCTGGTTCGACCTGAACTCGATCAACGCCGGCGGCTCGCGTCCCGCGGGCTACGAGCGGCGTCCGGCGACGAAGGTCGCGGTACTCGGCGCGGGAATGATGGGCGCGGGCATCGCGTACGTGAGTGCGCGCGCGGGAATCGACGTCGTCCTCAAGGACGTGTCTCTCGAGGCGGCCGAGAGCGGCAAGGGTTACTCCGTGAAGCTGCTCGACAAGCAGATCGCGAAGGGCAAGTTGACCGAGGCGAAGCGCGACGAG
>DATGFB010000331.1:0-2331 GCA_035309605.1 Jatrophihabitantaceae bacterium | reverse complement strand
CACGCTGGACGCAGCCGTGGGGCTTCGATCCGCTCGCGAGTGTGCCGATGGCCACACCGACGTCTCTGGCCAACGCGCTCGCCAACCCGGGGCAGTACTTGCAGGGTGCCGCCAGCTACCGCTGGTACGACCTCGAAGCCTGGTCGGGGAGCGGCGTCCCGACGACCGTCCTGACCCTCGCGGCCGAGGAGCTCTTGAACGACGGCGCGGGCGGAGGCAACCGCGCGGGCCGGATCCAGGTCGGCGTCGAGTACCTGGACGGCCTGGGTCGAGCGCTGCAAACCAAGGCGCTCGTCGAACCCGGACCGGCGATTCAGCGCGACGCGCAAGCGGGCGTCGTCGTCGACGGGAACGGGAACCCGGTTCTCGCGCAAGCCCAGACGCGGTGGCGGGTCTCGGGCCACGTCGTCTACGACACGAAAGAGCACCCGGGGCGCGTATACGAGCCGTTCTTCTCTCCCAGCCCGAGCTACGAGGGCGACGCCGTCCTTCAGCACATCGGTGTCTCGCTCGTCACCCTCTACGATGCGGCCGGGCGCGCGGTTGGACAGGACTTCCCCAACGGCACGTTCTCGACGACGACGTTCGGTGCGTGGACGATTCAGCAGGCGGACCCGAACGACAACGTCGTCGCCTCGGCGTACGGCGCCCTTCGGAAGAACCTACCGGCCGGCGACCCCGAGCTCCAAGCCTACCTCGAGGCAGTCCCCCACGCCGACACGCCGGTGCTGACGTACCTCGATCCCTTGGGCCGTCCCAGCGGGAGCCTCGCTCGGGGCGGGTCGACGGCGGCGGACCGCCGCACCGAGTCCGTGCTCGACATCGCGGGACCCGCTCGTCAAGTCACCGATCCGCGTGGTCTTGCCGCGTTCATCTACCAGCGCGACATGCTGGGTCGAGCGTTCTCCGAGCAGAGCATCGACGCCGGCACGGCCTGGGCACTGCCCGACGGCTACGGTCGGCAGTCGACCACCTGGGATCAGCGCGGGTTCCAGACGGTGCACGGCTACGATCTCGGCGACCGCCCGCACTTCTCGCACGTCCTCGGCGGCGACGGCGCGACACCGCTCGACGCCTACGTCGAGCAACGGACTTACGGCGAGTCACTCGCGAACCGGGCCGACGCAGCCCAGCGAAATCTGCTCGGGCGCGTCGTGACCATCAGCGACAGCGCGGGCGAGGTGGCGATCAACCACTACGACCCCGCCGGACGGGTGATGGCGTCGCAGCGCACGCTGCGCGCGTACGTCGACCCTGGACCCACGGGCATCCCGGAGCCGGACTGGCGCACCCAGGTCGCCCTCGAACCAGTCGGGTTCACGACGACGGCCGTCTACGACGCCCTGGGCCGACCGGTGACCGACACGCTGCCGGACGGCGCGACGCGCGCGTTCGCGTATCTGCAAAGCGGGCCGCTGTCGCAGGTCCTGTTGACGACCCCCGACGGCAGCCTGACCAGCGCGCCGATCCTCGCGTCCACGAGCTACGGAGCGCGCAGCGAGCAGCTCACGCTCGGCCTCGGCAACGGCGTGCAGGTGCTCTACGGCTACGACGCGCAGAGCCACCGCCTCGCGACGCAGACGGCGACGCTGGGCGCGACGCCGCTCCAGAGCCTGCAGCACACGTGGGATCCGGTCGGCAACCTCGTGCGCCTCGTCGACGGCGCGCAGCAGGGTCCGAGCCCGCTCATCAGCGGGCTGACCGTGCCCGCTCGACGCGACTACACCTACGACGCGCACTACCGCGTGCTCTCGGCCACCGGCCGCGTGCACCAGGCGCTGCTCCAGTACGACTACGTCCCCGGCGCCGCCGGCACGTTCATGGGCACGCGCCGCATCAACCTGAACGACGGCGCCGCGATCGAGCAGTTCACTCAGACCTACGCGTACGACGCGTCAGGCAACCTCACGACCCTCAAGCACGTCGGCCAGAGCCAGAGCTGGACGACGAACATGTGGGTGTCGCCGACCTCGAACCGCGGGATGCCCGCGCTCGATCAGAACGGGATCCCCGTTGCGAAGCCGGAGACTCGATTCGACTTGGCAGGCAACCTGACCCAGGTCTCGCACCTGCGGCTCATGGAGTGGACGTGCCGCGGCGCACTCGGACACGCCGTGGTCATCCAGCGCCCGGGCGGGACCGACGACGCCGAGCGCTACGTGTACGGCGCCGACGGCATGCGGGTCCGCAAGGTCACCACGCAGGTCGTCAACGGCGGACAAGTGCAGGTCACCGAGAAGGTTTACCTCGGGGATTCGGAGCGCAAGCGCATCACCGTCGGCGGTGTGCAGATCCTCGAGCGGTGGACGACGCACGTCGGCGACGGGGGAC
>DATGFB010000330.1:0-3985 GCA_035309605.1 Jatrophihabitantaceae bacterium | reverse complement strand
TAGAAGGTTGCGCGCGAGACCGCGGCTGCCGTGATCACGTCGCGGACCGTCGTTGCCGCATATCCCTTTGCGGCGACGACTTCCGCCATCGCGGCGAGGATGCGCCGGCGTTGGTGCTCGGTGACGTCCTGTTTGGTCAGGCCGCCCGCGGGCCGGCGTCCTGGAGGTAGCCGGGTCGCCGCACTCATGCGCGCCGACCGCGGGGCGGATCGGGCTGGATGCGCAACGCAGCGATCGTCGTCGCGAGCATCTCGTAGTGCCCGACCAGCATGCACAGCTCGATGCATTGCTTGTCGTCGAGATGTGCGTGCACCGCATGCCACGTCTCGTCGTCCAAATCGCCCTCGGTGTGGAGTGCGTCGACGGCGCGTAGCAGCGCGTGGTGTCGCGCGCTCCAGCCTGACGCGTCCGGCCCGAGCGCGACGCGGTCGATGTCCTCGCGCGTCAGTCCCGCGCGCCGCCCGATTCGCACGTGGTGGCGGTGCTCGTAGTCGCACGAGCGCAGGTGCGCGACGCGCAGGATGACGAGCTCGGTGTCGACGCGGGGGAGCGATCCGCCCGGCATGAGTCGTCCGGCGAAGCGCAGCCAGGCACGGAACAGCTTGCGATGCCGGCCGAGTGTGGTGAACAGCGTGAGCGGCCCGCTGCGCGCCTGCCGGCTGCCGATATAGGCGACGACCCACGCGAGCGGGCCGGTCTCGCGGAACGACCCGGGCGC
This sequence comes from Jatrophihabitantaceae bacterium, assembly GCA_035309605.1. Classification (GTDB taxonomy): domain Bacteria; phylum Actinomycetota; class Actinomycetes; order Mycobacteriales; family Jatrophihabitantaceae; genus DATGFB01. Next base: position 3,267 of record DATGFB010000330.1, on the reverse strand, counting down.
GATGCGCGGCGCCGTCATCGCGGTGCCATCGAGTGGGACTGCGCAGCCGCGCGGGTTGCAACGGCGTCTGCGGCGCGATTGAACGCACGCATGATCAGCACGTACAGGGGTGGGACGTAACGCTGGATCGCGTGGATCACGCGGATGTCCTGGGAGGTGTAGACGAGATAGCGGCGGGCGAACATGCCGTGCACGATCGCCTTCGCTGCCTCGTCCGCTGACACCGCGCGCTTGCGGAAGTGCGCCTGCACCGCGCGGAAGGCGGCGGTGTCCTTGTCGAGGTTGGCGATGTCAACCGTCTCGGTCAGCGGAGTGTCGACGCCGCCGGGGCAGACCAGCGTGACGGAGATGCCGTTCCGTGCGAGGTCGAAGCGCAGCACCTCCGACACACCGCGCAACCCGAACTTGCTCGCGCTGTATGCGGCGTGCCAGGGCAATCCGATCAGGCCCGCCGCGGACGACACGTTCACGAGATAGCCGCCACGGCGAGCCGAGACCATCTGCGGCACGAACGACTCGATGACGTGGATCGGGCCCATCAGGTTGACGTCCACGACGGTGCGCCATTGCTCGTGCCGGAGCGTCGACACCGTTCCCCACGTCGCGATGCCCGCGACGTTCATGACGGCGTCGAGTGCATCCGTCGTCTCGTGCACGCGTGCGGCTAGTGCGCGCACCTGATCGATGTCCGAGACGTCGGCCGCGTGCGCGAGTGCGACCGTGCCGCCACGGCTCGTGATCGACGCGACGACCTCATCGAGACGCTCCTGATGCAGGTCGGTGAGATAGAGCAGTGCGCCCGCCGCGCCGAGCTGGTCGGCCACGGCGCGGCCGATGCCGCTGGCCGCGCCGGTGACGAGCACCCGCAAGCCAACGGCACTGCGGCGGGCGCGCATCACAGCGCGCTCAGCATGACGGTCACGCTCGTGTGGCCGAAGCCCGGCGTGACACGAACGCTGATCCGCCCGTCCGCCGCGACCGTGACCGTTGACGCCACGCTGCCGCCGCTGGCCGTCACGCGGTACAGCGCGCCGGGCACGTAGACCGCGGGCGTGGTGACCGTCGTCGCGTTCGGCGCGGTGACGACGAAGCCGGCCGCGGACGCGGAGACGAGCCCGCTGAACGCCTGCGCAGGGATCCGCGAGTTGACGACCGTCCAGCCCCACTGCGTCCACGTCCTGTCGATCGAGCGGTACGTGATCGCGGTCGGTGCCGGTTGCGGATGCGCGAACGTGTCCATGAGCAGCGGCAGGTACTGCGCGAGGTCGCGCGTCCAGTACGGCCAGCTGTGCGTGCCGTTGCCGTAGTCGTCGAACGCGTACGCGACGTGCTGGTTGTGTGCCGCTTGCGCGAAGTACACCGACGACTCGTGCGCGGCGCCCTCGATGAGCGCGTCCTGCACAACCTGCGTGTTCGCGGTGTCGAGCGGTCCCGGTATTCCGTTGCCCGACCACAGATCGAGCGCCGTGTCGCCGAGGTTGGTCACGAGCGTGGCCGGATCGTGACCGTGCCAGTTGATCGTGTCGGTCGTGGGACTGCCGAACATCGCATTCGGCTCGACGCCGTCGAGGCCGACTGCGGTGGCGCTGATGATCCCGTATGCACCGCTGATCGTCACCGGGTTGGACGCGATGTCCGGCGCACCCGAGAACGAGCCCGCCGAGCTGAACATGTCCGGGTGGCGTGCCGCGTAGGAGAACGCGCCGAAGCCGCCCTGCGACAGCCCGGCAATCGCGCGTCCGTCGCGGTTCGCGACAGTGCGCAGGTTGGCGTCGATCCACGGCACCAGTTGGCCGACGTGGAACGCCTCCCAGTTCGCCGTGCCGAGCGCGGTGTGCTGGTCGACCCAGTTCGTGAACCAGCTGCCGCCGTCGCCGTTGTAGCCGGCGTCGGCCATCACGATGATGAGCGGATAGGGATCGGTGGCCGCGGCCGCGTTCCCGAACTGCAGCCAGTCGTTCGCGCCGCCGCTCGTGCCGTGGAAGAGATACAGCACCGGGTAGCGCGCGGTGCCGTCCACGTAGCCCTCCGGCAGCAGCACGTTCACGCGCACCGGCGTGCTCAGCGCGGCGCTCGACACGACGAGCCGCCACAGCCGCGGTCCGTCTGCCGCTGCCGACACGACGGTGATGCCGTCCGCAGTGGTGAAGGTGGTCGGCGCGGCATGCGCGGTCTGGACGAACGCGGGCACGGCGAGTGAGCCGGCCAGCAGCACGGCAGCGGCCAGCAGTCGACCACGAATCATGAACGTGAGTATTCATGAATCAGGATCGGCGGGCCACTCGAGGAAATCCGCTGCGGCCGGCGGTGCCCTGCCACGTACTGTGCCCTCGTGGTCGCACTGGAACCGTGGGGTCGGCAGCACCTCGCCGCGATGGACGCGGTGCTCAGCGATCCGGACGTACTCCGTTTCACCCGCGTGCCGGTTCCGGTGCCGGACGGCTTTGCGACGACGTGGCTCGCTCGGTACGAGGACGGCCGCAAGGACGGCGTTCGCGACGCGTTCGCGATCGTGGACGAGCACAGCCACGAGTTCCTCGGACTCGCACTCGCGCCGCGGCTCGACGCCGAGGAGCGCACCGCCGAACTCGGCTACCTCGTGCTTGCATCCGCCCGCGGGCGCGGCGTTGCGAGCGCCGCGCTGCAGGCGCTCACCGAGTGGGCGTTCGGCAAGGGCATGCAGCGCATCGAGCTGCTGATCAGCGTCGACAATGCCGGGTCCAAGCGTGTGGCGCAGCGCTGCGGCTACGTCTTCGAGGGCGTGCTCAGATCGACGTACCTCAAGCAGGGCCGGCGCGAAGACATCGAGATGTGGTCGCGACTACCCACCGACCCGTGACGCTCACGTGGTCGGCGGGTCGAACATCTTGATCACTCGTGGAAAGATGTGGGCGGGATCCGGCGGTGGCTCCGCCTCGAGTTCGTCCGGCGGTGTGTGCATGCGGACCATGCGCGGCATCGACGGCATCTGATTCGGTGCCTTCACCCGCGCAACGCGCGGTTGCTTCGGCGCACGCTTGGCCTTCGGCTCGGTCGCGATCGTGCGGTTGCCGCGCGTCGGCCGTTGCCGCACCTTGACCGGCGTCTTCTCGCGCGCAGGTTGGTCGTGCTCGGCGATGCACTTGCGCAGTTCCTCGACGTCGATGCCCAGTTCGCGCAGCCGCTTCACGCCACGCTCGGTCAGCACGCCCTTCGACAAGAGACAGCCCAGGCAGCAACACCCGTCACCGCCGTCGCCGTGCCCGCCGCGTCCGGGTGGTGGGGTGC
>DATGFB010000329.1:0-4085 GCA_035309605.1 Jatrophihabitantaceae bacterium | reverse complement strand
CCACGCCGGAGAAGCGGATGACCAGCTTGCCGCCGGCGCTCGACGCGACGTCGACCGTCAAGGGCCCGGCTTCGGACGGCTCGGTGCGCAGGACACTGCCCGGCGCGAACCGGACGTCGGGATCATCGGTCCACGGTTCGACGAAGACGTCGCCGCGAACGCCTCTGGCCGGCCCGATCCGGCCGATCGTGATGTCGCCGGACGCGTCGGCCACGGCGTCAGCGGCGGTCGACGTCGACGACGTCGACGCGAATCCCCTTGCCGCCGACACCGGTGACCACCTGACGCAACGCCTTGGCGGTGCGTCCGTTGCGGCCGATCACCCGGCCGAGATCGTCGGGATGAACGCGGACCTCCAGGCGCTGGCCTCGCCGGTTGTCGACGAGGTCGACGCGCACGTCGTCGGGGTGATCGACGATGCCCCGGATCAAATGCTCGAGGGCTTCCTCGAGCACGTCAGCTCTCCGCCGGCTCGTCGGCCGCAGCCGGCTCGTCCGTCGCCGCGGTCGGTGTCTCAGCTGCGGGTGCCTCAGCCGGCGTCTCTGCGGCAGGTGCCGCAGCCGGTGCCTCCGCAGCCGGTGCCTCCGCAGCCGGTGCTTCGGCCGCTGCTTCGGCGGCGGGCGCGGCCTTCTTCGCGGCGCGCTTGCGCGGCGTCGTCGCCTCGGTCTCCGGCTCGCCGGACGCTTCGGCGAGGGCCGCGGCGAAACGGGCGCCCTTGTCCGGCTTCTCGGCCGGCAGCGCCATCGCCGGCGGCGCCGGCTCGCCCTTGAACTTCTGCCAGTCGCCGGTCACGCGCAGGATGGCGGTGACCGCCTCGGTCGGCTGCGCGCCGACGCCGAGCCAGTACGCGGCGCGTTCGCCATCCACGCGGATGATCGACGGGTCGCTCTTGGGGTGGTATTCGCCGATCGTTTCGATCGAGCGGCCGTCGCGCTTGGTGCGCGAGTCGGCCACGACGATGCGGTAGTGCGGCTCGCGCATCTTGCCAAGGCGCATCAGCTTGATCTTGGTTGCCACGGGGTCGGGTGCTCCAGATTCGTTCGAGGTGGACGCGCCGGGCCGGGGTGGGGCACTCGGGACGGGCGTCCGGATGGACTGGCCGTGGACGGTGAGAGGGTCCGCGCACAACCGGTACTCGACGCCACATTCTGCCAGACGCCGGGACTGGGCTCGTCCGGATGCCTGCCGATGGCCGGAGTGGGCCGCGCCACGTGTTCGCCGGGCGTTCACCCCACCGGGAAGTTGCCCTGCTATCAAAAAGGTGTGGGGCTCCTCGAAGTATGAGTTCGAGGAGCCCCACGACGGCCTTGGCAATGACGGCCACGACCTACCGGGATCCTCTTCGGCCCACTACGTCGTCACCCGCAGCTTCGCCGGGTTTCCCCAGCGATGAAACCGATTCTTCTCCCGATCCGCCTCACCTTGCGGTGCGGCGTGAGGGAATTTCTACTGGACGCCGCGAAGGCGCGCAAGGGTTTTCCACGATGAATGACCCGACGTCTACGTGAGGGTTAGGCGCGCGATGATCATGGCTTGTGCATCGACGCCGCGCGTCGGATGACGTTCGACGACAACGCGTCACACGACAACGACACCACGCAAGATCATCCGCGTCGGCGCGAGTACCGCGCCCAGCTCGCGCCGCGGGTCAGCGGCGTAGACGACCAGATCGGCAGGAGCGCCTTCGACGAGTCCCGGCAAGCCGAGCCACTCGCGGGCACGCCATGACGCCTGCGCGATGACGTCGGCAAGTGGGATGCCGGCGCCGGCGAGCGCCCGGATCTCGTCGCGCACGAGGCCGTGCGGCAACGACCCGCCTGCGTCGGTTCCGGTGTAGATCGGCACGCCGGCGTCGAACGCGGTCCTGATCCGTTCGCGCGAGGTCGCGAACAGTGCGCGCATGTGTGCCGCGTACTTCGGAAACTTCTCATCCGCGTCGAGCGCGATCGACGGGAAGTTGTCGATGTTGATCAGCGTGGGGACGACCGCGATGCCGCGCGCGACGACGTCGGCCAGCAGGTCGTCGGTAAGGCCGGTGCCGTGCTCGATCGAGTCGATGCCGGCGGCGACCAGGCCGTGCAGCGCGTCCTCACTGAAGACGTGTGCCGCGACGCGTGCGCCGAGCTCGTGGGCTCGTGCCACTGCGTCGGCGAGGACCTCGTCGGGCCAGACCGGCGCGAGGTCACCGCTGGTGCGATCGATCCAGTCCGCCGCGAGCTTGACCCAGCCGTCGCCGGCCGCCGCTTGCCGCTCGACCTCGGCTACGAGCTGGTCGGGCTCGACCTCGATACCGAGGTCGCGGATGTAGCGCTTGGGCCGCGCGATGTGCCGTCCCGCGCGGATGAGCCGCGGCAGGTCGTCGCGCTGCTGCACCGAGCGGTTGTCTACCGGCGAGCCGGCGTCGCGCAGCAATAGCGCACCGGCCTCGCGGTCGAGCATCGCCTGCGCAGCCTGGTCGTCCGGATCCGGCAGGTGGCCGCCGCCGGTGGAGAGCCCGACATGGCAATGCGCGTCGACGAAGCCCGGCGTGATCCAGCCCCGGGATGCCACCGTCTGCGCTTCGCCGGACGGACGGGTGAACGTCAACCGGTCACCCAGCAGCCATGCGTCGCGTTCGCGCTCGTCCGGCAGAAAGATGCCGCGCACGTGCAAGGCGGTCATTCGGTCGGCCACGCTTCCGCGACGAGCCGGCGCGCGTCGGACAGCAATTGCGGAAGCACGCGGGTGCGACCGACGACCGGCATGAAGTTGGTGTCACCGCCCCAGCGAGGCACGACGTGTTGATGCAGGTGCGCCGCGATACCGGCGCCCGCGACGGCACCCTGGTTCATGCCGATGTTGAAGCCGTGCGGGTTCATCGCCGCGCGCAGCGCGAGGACGCCGCGTTGCGTGAACGCGCTGAACTCGGCCACCTCGTCGGCGGTGAGGTCGACGTAGTCGGCGACGTGGCGATACGGCACGGTCAACAAGTGACCTGAGTTGTACGGGTACAGGTTGAGCACCGCGTACACCAGGTCACCACGTGCGACGACGAGTGACTCCTCGTCCTCCTTGGCCGGTGCCGCGCAGAACGGACAGTCCGCACCTGCCTCGTCGTGTACGGGCTTGTTCTCGCCCTGGATGTAGACCATGCGGTGCGGGGTCCAGAGCCGGCCGAACGCATCCGGTTCGCCTGCGAACTCCTCCGGCCGTTCGGTCATGTCGAGAACATGTCCGCGGACGGCGACTCGTTCACGCGCCGGCGCACGAGATCGACAACCTCGTCGACCGCAGCCGCGATTGCGATGCCGTTGCGCTGGCTGCCGTCGCGGTACCGGAACGACACCGCTGCGTGCTCGGCGTCCTGCGCCCCGGCGATGAGCATGAACGGCACCTTCGATTTCTGCGCGGTGCGGATCTTCTTCTGCATGCGGTCGTCGGAGTCGTCGACCTCGACGCGGATGCCGTGCACACGTAGTTGTGCGGCGACGTCGTCGAGGTAGTCGACCTGTTCGCCGCTGATCGGGATGCACACGACCTGCACCGGCGACAGCCATGCAGGGAACGCCCCCGCGTAGTGCTCGGTGAGCACGCCGATGAACCTCTCGATCGAGCCGAACTTCGCCGAGTGGATCATCACCGGCTGCTGCCGCGTCCCGTCCGCCGCTTGGTACTCCAGCTCGAAACGCGCCGGCTGGTTGAAGTCGAGTTGCACCGTCGACATCTGCCACGTGCGGCCGATCGCGTCGCGCGCCTGTACCGAGATCTTCGGTCCGTAGAACGCGGCACCGCCCGGATCGAGCACGAGCTCGAGTCCGCTCGCGGTCGCGACGTCCTCGAGAACCTGCGTTGCAGCCGCCCACTGATCGTCGGTACCGATGAACTTGTCGGACGCGGGATCACGCGTGGACAGCTCGAGGTAGTAGTCGTCCATGCCGAAGTCGCGGAGCAGGCCGAGGATGAATTCGAGCAACCGCCGGATCTCGTCGGGTGCTTGTTCGGGCGTGCAGTAACTGTGCGAGTCGTCCATGGTCAGGCCACGCACGCGAGTCAGCCCGTGCACCACGCCGGACTTCTCGTAGCGATACACCGCGCCGAACTCGAAC
>DATGFB010000328.1:0-5668 GCA_035309605.1 Jatrophihabitantaceae bacterium | reverse complement strand
GAGCCTCGAACGTCCCCGCGCGATCATCGTCATGGTTCAGGCCGGAGCGCCGACCGACGCGGTGATCGACGAACTGGTCCCGCTGCTCGACGAGGGCGACATCGTCGTCGACTGCGGCAACGCGCACTACACCGACACGCGCCGCCGTCAAGCGACGCTTCGTACGCACGGGCTGCACTTCGTCGGCTGTGGCGTCAGCGGCGGCGAGGAAGGCGCATTGCTCGGCCCGAGCATCATGCCCGGCGGATCGGCCGAGTCGTACGCGAAGCTCGGCCCGATCTTCGAGTCGATCGCGGCGCAGGTCGACGGCACGCCGTGCTGCGTCCACGTCGGCCCCGACGGCGCAGGACACTTCGTCAAGATGGTGCACAACGGCATCGAGTACGCCGACATGCAGTTGATCGCCGAGGCCTACGACCTGCTGCGCGCCGGATTGGGCGCGAGTCCCAAGGACATCGCCGAGATCTTCCGAACGTGGAACGAGGGCGACCTCGACTCGTTCCTGATCCAGATCACCGCCGACGTGCTCGGCCACACCGACACCGAAACGGGATCCGCCTTTGTCGATGTGGTCGTCGACGAGGCGGAGCAGAAAGGCACCGGACGGTGGACGGTGCAGAGCGCGCTGGACCTCGGCATTCCGATCACCGGCATCGCCGAGGCGACGTTCGCGCGCGCACTGTCCGCGCACCCCGAGCAGCGCGCGGAGGCGCGCGAGGCGTTCGGCACCGCGGTAAGGACGAGTGACATCGGCGATCGCGACGCATTCGTCGAGGACGTGCGCCGCGCGCTGTACGCGTCGAAGGTGATCGCCTACGCGCAGGGGTTCGATCACATCGCAGCGGGCAGTGCTGAGTACGACTGGCACATCGACCGCGGCGCGATGGCCACGATCTGGCGCGGGGGTTGCATCATCCGCGCCCGCTTTCTCGATCGCATCCGCGAGGCGTACGACGCGCGGCCCGACCTGCCCAGCCTGCTCGTCGATCCGTACTTCGCCGACGCGGTGCGCTCCGGAGAACCGAGTTGGCGGCGGGTCGTCGCACACGCCGCAGCGGCAGGCGTCCCGACGCCGGCGTTCTCGTCGTCGCTCGCGTACTTCGACGGGCTGCGCCGCGGCCGGTTGCCCGCCGCGCTCATCCAGGGTCTGCGCGACTATTTCGGCGCGCACACCTACCGGCGGGTCGACCGGCCCGGGACGTTCCACACCGAGTGGCCCGGCGATCGCAGCGAGCACCCCGCCTGACACCCAACGCGGAGGGAACCGCGGCTGGGCCGGCCGATCCGCAGATCGATCCTATGAATCGCTCCATATTTCCACCCAGCGAGCTTTCACTGCCAGATTCATACGATTAATCTCTACCGGTATGACGAATCGGAGCCGGGTAGGCCGCGCTGCATGGTGCCCGGCGACGAGGGACGGTGAGTTCGAGGCGTACGTCTTGGCGGCGCGCGGCCGGCTGGTGCGGTTCGCGACGATGCTGTGCGCCGGCGACGGCTACCGCGCCGAAGACGCGGTCCAGACCGCGCTCACCCGCGTGTACCTCGCCTGGCCACGCATCGTCGACGCGACGCGCGATGCCTACGTGCGGCGCGCGGTCGTCAACGCCGTCATCGACGACGGACGTAGGTCGACGCGTCGCGCGGAGTGCGTCATGGCTGAGCTGCCCGACCGACCCAACTGCCGCGAACCGGAGGTCGACGACTCGTCCGAGGTGTTGAGCGCACTTGCCGCACTGCCGCCTCGCATGCGCGCGGCGGTGATCCTGCGTTACGTCGACGGGCTGAGCGTCGCAGAAGCCGCGTACGCATTGCGCTGCTCCGAAGGCACGGTCAAGAGCCAGTCCGCGCGCGCCCTCGAAAAGCTGCGCGTCGCACTTCCGCACCTGCGCGAGCCGGTACTGGTACCCGCATGACGCTCGCACTCGAGCTGAGCGACTACGGGCCGCGGCTGCTTCGGGGACTCGAAACGATCCCGATCGTCGATGCGACACCTGACGCCGTGCACGCGGACGTGCGCCGTGGACGGCGGGCACGCACGATGCGCTGCGTCCGGCGCACGGTCGCGAACGCGGTCATAGTGAGCGCAGTTGCGACGATCGCTTCGATACTCGCACCTGACCGCTCGAGAACGCCGACCCGCCGCCCCGTCGGTCTCGTCGCGTACCACGGCGCGCAGCCGTCCGGGTTGACCGTCGACGTCGCGCCGTCGCGCCAACCGGTCCACCTCTATCCGCACGCGATTCGCTGGGGTTCCGGGTCGATGACGCTGCTCGCCACCTTGCTGCCGCCGAACGCGATCCCGTTCGGATCGACAGGTCGGCCGGTCGACGCGGGCAACGGACGGATCGGCTGGATCATCAGTCCACCCGCGACGGCGGCGCCGTCGGCCGTGCTGCGCGTGCTGGTGGCCGTGGCCGATGGCCGCCTGATCGAGATAGACGCATCGGACGGCCTGCACTGGACAGACGCCGAACTGGCGCTGTTCGCGTCGCACGTCACGCTCGCTCCGGCGCGCGTCGAGCTGACTCCGGTGCCCGCCCGATCCGATCAGCCGGCCATCGCCGTCACGACTGCTGCCGGCGGGTGATCACTCGCCGGTGGGCAGCTCGACGTGGCCGCCGAACGCCTGGCGCATCGCCGAGAGCAGCTTGTCGGCGTAGACCGCCTCGCCACGGCTGCTGAACCGCGCGAACAACGCGGCCGACAACACCGGCGCGGGCACACCCTCGTCGATGGCGGCCTTCAGCGTCCATCGGCCCTCGCCCGAATCGGAAACGCGTCCAGCCAGCCCCTCGAGCTTCGGGTTCGTCTGCAACGCCGCGGCGGTGAGATCGAGCAGCCACGACGCGACCACCGAGCCGCGGCGCCACACCTCGGTGACCTTCGCGATGTCGAGGTCGTACTGGTAGTACTGCGGCTGCTCGAGCGGCGTGACTTCGGCCGAGTGCGCCTGCTCGATCTTGCCCGCGTTCGCGTGATACAGCACGTTCAGGCCCTCGGCGTAGGCGGCCATCATGCCGTACTCGATGCCGTTGTGCACCATCTTCACGAAGTGGCCCGCGCCGTTCGGGCCGCAGTGCACATAGCCCTGCTCCTCCGGTGCCGGGTCACCTGCGCGCCCGCGCGTGCGTTCCGCGGCGGACACGCCGGGCGCGATGCTCGCGAACAACGGATCGAGATGAGCGACGACGTCGTCCTCGCCGCCGATCATGAGGCAGAAGCCGCGGTCGATGCCCCACACGCCACCGCTCGTGCCGACGTCGACGTAGTGAATGCCCTTGTCGCGCAAGGCATTCGCGCGTTCGATGTCGTCGCGGTAGTTCGAGTTGCCGCCGTCGATGATGATGTCGCCGGGCTCCATCAAAGCGGCGAGTTGGTCGACGACGCGGCCGGTGATACCGGCCGGGATCATCACCCAGGCCACGCGCGGCTTCTCGAGCGCAGCGACGAACTGCTCGAGTGTCTTTGCACCTGTGGCGCCGTCGGACGCGAGCCCGTCGACCGAGTCCGGGTTCGTGTCGAACGCGACTCCGGTGTGCCCGTCGCGCATCACGCGCCGCAGGATGTTCGCGCCCATCCGGCCGAGTCCGACCATTCCAAGTTGCATGCGAGTCAGTCCTTTCGCGCGGCGCGATAACGGCGGATGAGCGCATTCGTCGAGCTGTCGTGATCGAGGGATGGCTCGTCAGGCGCGGCGAGTTGCTCGGCCACCTTCTTGGCGAGCACCTTGCCGAGCTCGACGCCCCATTGGTCGAACGAGTTGATGCTCCACACCGTCCCTTGCACGAACACGCTGTGCTCGTACAGCGCCACGAGCGCGCCCAGCGCGTGCGGTGTGAGCCGCTCGAGCAGCATCGTGTTCGACGGCCGGTTGCCTTCGAAGACGCGATGCGGCACGAGCCATTCGGGCGTGCCCTCAGCGCGTACGTCGTCCGCGGTCTTGCCGAATGCGAGCGCCTCGGTCTGCGCGAAGACGTTCGCCGTGAGCAGGTCGTGGTGGCCGCCGATGGGATTGAGCGAATGCAGGAAGCCGATGAAGTCGCACGGGATGACCTCGGTGCCCTGGTGGATGAGCTGATAGAAGCTGTGCTGCCCGTTCGTGCCCGGCTCACCCCAGAAGACGGGACCGGTGCTGTAGTCGACCGCCTGCCCCTCGAGCGTGACGTGCTTGCCGTTCGACTCCATGGTGAGCTGCTGCAGATATGCGGGAAACCGCTTGAGGTATTGGTCGTAGGGCAAGACCGCGTGGGTCTGCGCACCGAAGAAGTTGACGTACCAGAGTGTGAGCAGCCCGTGCAGGACAGGCAGGTTCTCGCCGAACGGTGTGTTGCGGAAATGCTCGTCCATGTCGTGGAACCCGGCCAGCATCTCGTCGAAGTGCGTCGGCCCGATCGCGATCATCGTCGACAAGCCGATGGCGGAGTCCATCGAGTACCGGCCACCCACCCAATCCCAGAAGCCGAACATGTTCATGACGTCGATGCCGAATGCCGAGACGGCGTCGGTGTTCGTCGACACCGCGACGAAGTGCCGGGCGATCGCAGACCGGTCGCCGAGTGCAGCGAGCAGCCAGTCACGAGCCGTCTGGGCGTTCGTCATCGTCTCGAGCGTGGTGAACGTCTTCGACGACACGACGAACAACGTCTCGGCCGGGTCGAGGTCGCGGGTGGCTTCGGCGAAGTCCGTACCGTCGACATTGGACACGAAGCGGAACGTGAGGTTGCGATCGCTGTAGTGCCGCAGCGCTTCGTAGGCCATGACCGGGCCGAGGTCCGACCCGCCGATGCCGATGTTGACGATGTTGCGGATCGGCTTGCCGGTGTGCCCGAGCCAACGGCGCTGGCGCACCTTGTCGGCGAATTCGCTCATGCGCCCTAGTACTTCGCGCACCGCGGGCACGACATCGACGCCGTCGACGAGGATCTGCTGTCCCTTCGGGGCACGCAGCGCAACGTGCAAGACCGCGCGGTTCTCCGTGATGTTGATCTTCTCGCCGGCGAACATCGCGTCGATCCGGTCCGCCAGGCCGGACTGCTCGGCCAGCTGCACGAGCAGGGCGATGATCTCGCTGGTAACCCGGTTCTTGGAGTAGTCGAGCACGATGCCCGCGCCCTCGACCACCAGCCGCTCCCCCCGTCCCGGATCCTCGGCGAACAGCTCGCGCAAATGGCGCGGGCGCATGGTCTGCGCGTGTTCGGTCAGCGCTGACCAGGCCGAACGGGACGTGAGCGGGGCAACTGGACGTCCTGGGGACTGCGCCATATCCAATGCGTACCAGATAGCCTCCGCACGTGAGTTCCGGCCGCCCACGGTTGTCCGTCATCGGCACCGGCTACCTCGGTGCCACACACGCGGTGTGCATGGTCGAGCTCGGCTTCGACGTCATCGGTCTTGACGTCGACGAGTCGAAGATCGCCCGCTTGCGCGCCGGCGTGGTGCCGTTCTTCGAACCCGGCCTGCCCGAGCTGCTCGGCAAGCACCTCGAGGGCGGGCAACTGCGCTTCACCACGTCCTACGAAGAAGTGGCCGAGTTCGCCGACGTGCACTTCGTCTGTGTCGGGACGCCGCAGCGCAAGGGTGAGCTCGCCGCCGACATGTCCTACGTACAGGCCGCGTTCCGATCGCTCGCCCCGCTTCTCGATCGGCGCGTGCTGGTGGTCGGCAA
>DATGFB010000327.1:0-2537 GCA_035309605.1 Jatrophihabitantaceae bacterium | reverse complement strand
CGGCTGGCCCTTGTGCAAGCACTCCGAGGCGTTCTCGGCGAGCGAACGCCAGCACGTGACGTTCACGAACAGCGAGCTGTTGTCGACGTAGCGCTCGTTCTCGCGGTCCCACCGCCGAGAGGTCGACGCGACCCGGAAGTTCGTGACTGCATGGCCGTTCTTCGTGATACGCATGCGCGGCTCGTCGACCACGTTGCCGACGATGGTCATGTGGGTGTCGTTCATTGCTGCTCCTGCTCGTAGTGGCCCGGTTCGGGTGCCGCAATTCCAGTCCGATCGACAACACCGTGGGCGTGATCGCGAGGATCTGTGGACGAGCACCGCGCCTGTGCACGAGCAGCACGACAATGTCGGAGTGCCCCCCGCGGTGATCACGGGCACGGACCTAGGCGACCGACGCGCGTTCGCGGAAGACGCGACGGTACGCAGCAGGTGCAACACCGACGATGCGTGTGAAGTGGTGGCGCAGCATCGCGCCCGATCCGAAGCCGCACCGATGTGCGACGGTGTCGACGGGATCGTCGCCCTCCTCGAGCATCCGCCGCGCGAGCAGCACGCGCTGATGTGTCAGCCAGAGGTACGGCGTCGTGCCGGTCTCGGCCCGGAACCGGCGCGCGAACGTGCGCGTGCTCATACCGACGCGCGCGGCAAGCACCTCGACCGAGTATTCGACGTCGAGGTTCGCCGCGAGTTCGTCGAGCAGCGGCGCGAGGGTCGGCGCAGGCCGGCTGCGGATCGGTGTCTCGACGAACTGCGCCTGCCCGCCGTCACGGTATGGCGGCATCACCATGCGCCGCGCAACGCGCCGCGCGATCTCCTCGCCGTGGTCGGCGCGGATGACGTGCAGACACAGATCGAGCCCGGCGGCGCTGCCCGCGGACGTCATGACGGGCCCGTCGCACACGAACAGCACGCCCGGGTCGACGCGCGCCGAAGGAAATCGCGCCGCGAGCCGCTCCGCATACCGCCAGTGCGTCGTGCAGTCACGTCCGTCGAGCAGGCCGGCCTGGCCGAGGATGAACGCGGCCGAGCACACGCTCATGACCTTCGCGCCGCGTGCCACGGTGTCGCGCAACAACGCAAGCACCGCGTCGCTCGCCTGTGCATGCTCGCCGCACGCCGGCACGACGACGAGATCCGCGGTGCGCGCCCAGTCGAGCCGGTGCTCGACGGTCATCGTGAACCCGGCGGACGTAGGCACGCACGGCTGCTCCGAGACGACTGCGCATTCGTAGCGGGGTACGCCGTCGTCGGTACGGTCGAGCCCGAAACCCTCCCAGGCGACGCCGAGCTCGAACGGTTGGACGCCGGGCAGCGCGAGGATGGCAACGGAGCGGATCGGCATCACGCCACCGTGCCACAGGCATTGGCAGGAAATCAACGAACCTCGACATCAAGTCGCTCGCGTCCGGATGTCGACGGGTTCACACTTAGAGCCATGTGGGTGGCGTTGATCGTGCTGGCGGTGACAGTGATCGCCGGAATCGCCGCCGTCCGCGGCACCGCCGCCGACACCCGCGATCCCGAGTTTTCGCTCGGCGCGGTCATGAGATGGAGCGCGCGCTCCGACCGGCCCAGCGCCCGACCGGCCGGTACCCTGCCCTCGGAGCCGCGCCCCCGTAGCTCAGTGGATAGAGCTGCCGCCTTCTAAGCGGTAGGTCGCAGGTTCGATCCCTGCCGGGGGCACCACGCCTGGAGCTCCTGAGCCAAAGCCTTCCGGTGACCAGGCACGGCCGACGTGCGCTCAGCCGCGGCGCAGTGCGCCCAGTCCGAAGTAGGAATAGGCAAACCAGCCCGAGACGCAGGCGAACGCGACGATCGCGATGACCGCCAGCGCGACGGGGCGCGACGGAGTCGACGACGTCGATATCCCGGCGACAACCGTCGTGCTCGTCGACGGACTCGGTGTCACCGCCCCGCTCGATGTAGCAGCCGACGAGCCGGCCTTCGACGAGGCTGCATGCGACGAGTGCGCCAGCGCGGACGCGGACACGGCGAGGCCGTGATCAGACGGCGAGGAGAAACTCGGCCGGCCGCTGGGGTTCGCGGCCGACGACGACGCGGATGACGGTGGCACCGACGAGCCCCCCGGCGGGACGCCGCCCGTCACGACGATGTGCGCCGCGGTGTACTCACCGCCAGTCGGAGGGATCGGCGCGCCCAGCTTGTTGTACGCAGTCCAGTTGAGGGCGAACGTGCCCGCCGAGTCGAAGACGTAGGTCACGGTCGTCTTCTTGTCGATCCTCACCGCCGAGGAACCGCCCGGAAAGGCACTCGAATTCAGCAACACGTATGAGAGCCCGAGTGCACCTTGGATGCCCGGCGGCGCACTGCCGAGCGCGAACGTGACGCTCTCGCCGGGTGCGACGTAGAGAGCGTGCGTGCCGTTCGGCGCTTGCGCCGTCTGCACGCCGTTGAGCGCGAGTTGGGCGAAGATGGAATCCGGACTGGCCGCGGCGGACGAGCCGGTGAGCACGACTCCGGCGGCAGCGGCAAGACCCGCCGCGGCACGGAGGATTCGTCCGATTCGCACCCGA
>DATGFB010000326.1:0-4452 GCA_035309605.1 Jatrophihabitantaceae bacterium | reverse complement strand
TCAACACCAAGGCCGACACGGGCGCGACGGCGTGGGTCCTGGCCTCCTCGGCGCTCGTGCTGCTGATGACGCCGGCACTGGCGTTCTTCTACGGCGGCATGGTGCGCGCCAAGCACGCGCTCGCGATGCTGATGCAGAACTTCACCGCGATCGCGGTCGTGAGCGTCACCTGGATCCTGATCGGGTTCACGTGGGCGTTCAGCGGCACCGGTAAGTACCTCGGTGACCTGCACTTCGTCTTCTTGCGGCACATCGGCGACGGCGTTCCCACACTCGGCGCGGCGCAGCTGATACCGACGATGTGCTTCGTCGCGTTCCAGTTGACGTTCGCGATCATCACGCCCGCGCTGATCACCGGCTCGACCGCAGACCGCTGGAAGTTCGGCCCGTTCGTGGCGTTCGTCGCGATCTGGTCGATCGTGATCTACGCGCCCGTCGCGCACTGGGTGTTCGACGCCTACGGCATGCTGAACCGCTCCGCGATCGAGCCGGGCGCGCACTTCTTCGCCGAGGACTTCGCGGGCGGAACGGTCGTGCACATCAACGCCGGCGCCGCGGGCCTGGCAATGGCGTTGCTGCTCGGCAAGCGCAAGGGCTGGCCGAAGGAGAACATGCGCGGTCACAACATCCCGTTCGTGATGCTGGGTGCCGGCTTGCTGTGGTTCGGCTGGTTCGGGTTCAACGCCGGTTCGGAGCTCGGCGCGGACAGCGTGGCGAGCGCGGCGTGGGTCAACACGAACACGGCGACCGCGACGGCGCTGCTCGGCTGGATCCTCGCGGAGAAGCTGCGCTACGGGAAGTCCACCGCACTCGGCGCCGCGTCCGGCGCGGTAGCCGGCCTCGTCGCCATCACGCCTTGTGCCGGTTGGGTGAGTCCGATGGGCTCGATCTTCGTCGGCTTCATCGCGGGCTTCGTCTGCGCCTTCGCCGTCAGCCTGAAGACGAAGTTCGGCCTGGACGATTCGCTCGACGTCGGTGGCGTGCACTTCGTCGGCGGATGGATCGGCACCCTATGTGTCGGCTTCTTCAGCACGACGGGCACGAACCCGCTCGGCAACAACGGCATCCTGTACGGCGGCTCGGGCCATTACGGCGGCTGGAACCTGCTCATGCACCAGGCCATCGCGGCCGGAGTCGTGAGCGTGTTCTCGTTCGTCGGCACGCTGATCATCGGATTCGTCATCAACCTGTTCATCAAGAACCGCGTCTCGGAGGAGGCTGAGTACGAGGGCCTCGACACGGCCATCCACGGTGAGTCGGCGTACGACTTCGGTCCGATCGCCACGGGTGGCGGGGGCGGCAGCCCATTCAGCGTTCCGACCAAGGAGACGGTGCTCGCATGAAGCAGGTAACCGCAGTCATCAAGCCGTTCAAGCTGAACGACGTGAAGGCGTCGCTCGAGGTGCTCGGCGTGCACGGCATCACGGTGAGCGAGGTGCAGGGCTACGGCAGGCAGCGTGGCCACACCGAGGTCTACCGTGGCGCGGAGTACACCGTCGACTTCGTCCCGAAGGTCCGCATCGATGTCCTGGTGGCCGACGGCGATGCCGACAAGGTGGTGGACGCCGTCATCGAGGCGGCGCGTACCGGCAAGATCGGGGACGGCAAGGTATGGGTGACGCCCGTCGAGACCCTCGTGCGGGTCCGGACAGGTGAGCGCGACGCGGACGCCGTCTGAACCAACGAAATCACTGACCGAGGTCCGGGCCGGCGTACTCAGCCGGCCCGGACTCGTCGGTGTGGAGTTGCGCGTCGCCCTGACCGACGCCTACGACGACTGGCTCGCATCGATCGTCCCCGACCGCAGCGGCGTCGCGCTCGTCGCGGTCGGCGGTCTCGGTCGCGAGGAGCCGGCGCCGTACTCGGACCTCGACCTCGTGCTCTTGCACGACGGCAAGGTCGCGGATCTGACGAAGCTCGCCGACTCGATCTGGTACCCCATCTGGGACGGCGGAATCGGGCTCGATCACTCCGTACGCACCGTGGACGAGGCGGTCGCCGTCGGCAAGGGCGACCTGAAGGCGATGCTCGGCCTGCTCGACGTGCGCCACATCGCGGGCGACGCGTCACTGTGGGGGCCGCTGCGGGCGCGGGTGCTCGACGAGTGGCGCAAGACCGCGGTGAAGCGCTTCGACGAGCTCAAGGAACTGTGTCGCGAACGCTGGCGGTTGCTCGGCGAAGCGGCGTACCTGCTCGAACCGAACCTCAAGGATTCGCGCGGCGGAATGCGTGACGCGCACCTGCTGCATGCACTCGCCATTGCGCAGCTCATCGACTTCCCGGTCGCCGTGCGCACGGCGTATCCGGTATTGCTCGACGTGCGCGGTGAGCTGCACCGGCGAACCGGACGCGCCGAGGACGTGCTGCGGCTGCAGGAGCAGGAAGCCGTGGCCGAGTCGCTCGGCGTCGTCAACGGTGCTCGGAAAGCCGATGCCGATGCCGTGCTGCGCTCGGTGAACGAATCGGCGCGCACGATCGCGTACTCGGTCGACGTCGCGTGGCGACGCATCGAAGACGCGCAGCGCGTGCGGCGGGGCGCGCGCCGGTTCCTCGGCTCCGGCGGCGCGCCCGATCGACTCGGTCTTGCCCGCGGCGTCGTAGCGCAGGACGGCGAGGTCGTGCTCGCCCGCGACGTCGACCCGGCGCACGACTCCGGGCTGGTGTTGCGCGCCGCTCGCGCCGCGGCCGAGAACGTGCTGCCACTCTCCGATTTCACGCTGCACCGGCTCGCCGCCGAAGCGCCGGACCTGCCGGTGCCATGGCCGGACACCGCGCGCGACGACTTCGTGTCACTGCTCGGCACCGGCGAGCCGGCGGTGCCCGTGCTCGAGTCGCTCGATCATGCCGGTTTGTTCGAACGTCTGATTCCGGACTGGACCGCGGTGCGCAGCAAGGCGCAGCACAATCCGGTGCACCGCTTCACCGTCGACCGGCACTTGTTCGAGACGGCGGCGCAAGCGGCCAAGCACACGCGACACGTCCCGCGCCCTGACCTGTTGCTCGTCGGCGCGCTGCTGCACGACATCGGCAAGGGGTTCCCGGGCGATCACTCAGTCGTCGGTGCGGCGCGCGCGACCGCGATCGCGCAGCGCATGGGCTTCGACGATGCCGACGTCGAGCGGATCACCAAGATCGTGCGGCATCACCTGCTGCTGCCCGACACTGCGACGCGGCGTGATCTCGACGATCCCGCGACGGTGCGCATCGTCGCGGACGCGGTGGGGGACTCCGCCGACCTGGTCGACACGCTGCATGCGCTGACGATCGCGGACGCGGCCGCCACCGGCCCGGCGGTGTGGAGCGACTGGAAGGCCGGCCTGATCGCCGACCTGGTGCGCCGTACCCATCTGGTGCTCAAGGGCGAGCCGCACGCCGCGTTGCCACCGCTCGACGACGAACGGCGCGAGCTGGCCGCGGACGGCAAGCTCGCGGTGCGTATTCACGAGAACAGGGTCGTCGTCGCCGCGCCCGACGGTGTGGGTGTGCTGTACCGCACAGCCGGCGTACTCGCGCTGCACTCGCTGGACGTGCGCTCGGCGTCGATCCACACCACGGCCGGCATGGCGGTCAACACGTTCGTGGTGGAGCCGCGGTTCGGCACGCTGCCTGATCCCGCCGTTGTCCGAAACGATCTCGCGCGTGCGCTCGACGGTGCGCTCGGCCTCGCGGACAAGCTGCGCGACAAGGAACGCGCGTACGCCCGCAGCTCGTCGGTGCGGACTGTGCCGGCCGAGCCGCCCACCTGTCTGTGGTTCGACGACGAGGCGACCGATGCGACCGTGCTCGAGATCCGCACGATCGATTCGATCGGGCTGCTGTGCCGGCTGACCGCCGCGCTCGAACGGTGCCAGCTCGACGTGCGCTCGGCCCGCGTGTCGTCGACGGCGGGCATCGTCGTGGATGCGTTCTACGTCACCACGCGCGAGGGTCGGCTCGTCCCGTCCGCAATTCGCGGCGAGATCGAGGCCGAATTGGCCCGCGCGTAGGCCTGCCGCCCGGTCGGAGATCGAATCCGGTTTCCCGGTGGTGGAAATGTCCCGGTAACCTTGGCGCTGCCCCGCGGGCCGATGTCGTCCCGGTCGGATGTAACCAGCCCGTTCTCCGGTTTGTCCGAGATCGACGACCTGCAGGAGTTCGCCTGTGATCCCGTTCTCCGCTGTGCCCGAAGCACAGGGTCTTTACGACCCCAGCTTCGAGTCGGACGCGTGCGGCGTCGCGTTCCTGGCCGACCTCGGCGGACGCGCCTCGCACTCGATCGTCGCGCAGGCGTTGACGGCGTTGCACAATCTCGACCACCGCGGCGCGGCCGGTGCAGAAACGTCCTCGGGCGACGGCGCGGGCATCACCGTGCAGATCCCCGACGCGTTCTTGCGTGCCGTGGTCGACTTCGAGTTGCCGGCCGCGGGCGAGTACGCCGTGGGTATTGCATTCGTTCCGACGGACGAGGCCGCG
>DATGFB010000325.1:0-2479 GCA_035309605.1 Jatrophihabitantaceae bacterium | reverse complement strand
TCGCCGTGCTGGTTGAAGTAGTAGCTGCGCGCCGTGCTGCACGAGCCCAGCACGAACACCGAGGAACCGAGTTTGCGCGTGACGCGGTCGAGGAACCGCGCGTTGGCTGCCTCGGACACCTCGAACGTGCGAGCGCCGCGCCGCGACATCTCGCCGAACAACCTCCGCATGTGCCGCATCTGCGACTCGATAGTCGTGAAGTACGACAAGCCGCTGTAGGAGTACGGACTCGCGAGCGTGAGGTAGTTCGGGAAGTACGGAGCGGCCACGCCCTCGTACGCCTGGAAGCGCGTCTTGCGCCACCACTCGCCGAGGTTGCGCCCCTCGCGTCCGACCAGTTCGATCGCGGGGAAGTTCTGCTGCCAGATGTCGAAGCCCGTCGCCAGCACGAGAGTGTCGATCTCGGTCTTGGTGCCGTCGGTCGTCACGACGCCGTCGGGTTCGATGCGCTCGATCGGGGTCGTCTCGAGCTGGACGTTGTCGCGGGTGAACGTGCGGTAGTAGCTGTTCGACAAGGTCGGGCGTTTGCACCCGAAGCTGTAGTCGGGCGTGAGCTTGCGACGCAGTTCCGGGTCGGCTACCTGCCGGTGCAGGTGCTTGGTCGACCAGCGCTCGGCGGCGCGATTGACGAAGTTGACCTGCCGGTAGTGCAGCACCGCCGACACCATCAGCAGCTCGAGCACGCTGGTCGACGCGAGGCGCGCGGCGCGTTGCGACAACGGGAGACGGGCGAACAGTGCTTGTACCCGGCGCGGGATCGGCCCGTCCGATTTCGGCGTCACCCAGATCGCGGTGCGCTGGTACACGGTGAGCTGGTCGACGATCTTCGCAAGCTCGGGGATGAGTTGCACCGCGGTCGCGCCGGTTCCGATCACTGCGGCGCGGCGTCCGGTCAGGTCGTAGTCGTGATCCCAGGCGGCGGTGTGCATGACCTTGCCCGCGAACGTTTCGACGCCGGGGATGTCCGGCATGCGTGGCTGCGACAGGAACCCCGTCGCCGTCAGCAGGAAACGCGCGCTGATCACGTCGCCGTCGCGCGTGTGCACGTCCCACTGCTGCGCGCGCTCGTCCCAGACGGCGCGCTCGACGACGGTGTCGAAGCGCATCAGCCGGCGCAGGTCGTACTTGTCCGCGACGTGATCCGCGTAGCGCTTGAGTTCGGGGCCGGGCGCGAAGAACCGCGACCAGTACGGGTTGGGCTCGAACGAATACGAGTAGGTGACCGACGGGATGTCCACCGCGAGGCCGGGGTAGCGGTTGACGTGCCAGGTGCCGCCGAGATCGCTCTCGCGCTCGAGCATGACGATGTCGTCCATGCCCTGCCGCTTGAGCTGGATCGCGGCGCCCATCCCGCCGAAGCCCGCGCCGACAACGATCGCTTCGTGCACGTGGCCCATGGCTCGGACGATAGGCGGTACCTAAAGTTAGTGCAACCGTCCGTCACGGACAGTTATCCCGATGATCACGTACGAACCCGCGGTTCTCGCGGAGTTCCGCGTGATCGTCGCTCAGTTGACCTGGCGATCGCGGCCGCCCCAGAAGGGCTCGCGCAGCTTGAACTTCTGCAGCTTGCCGGTCGCGGTCCGCGGCAGGGTTTCGACGAACTCGATGCGCTTGGGGCACTTGTATCCGGCGAGCGACGCGCGGCAGTGCGCGATCAGCTCGTCGGCCGTTACCGCAGTGCCGTCGGTGACCACGAGCGCGGTGACGAGCTCGCCCCACTTGTCGTCAGGGATGCCGATCACCGCCACCTCGCGCACCGCGCGGTGTGAGGTCAATGCGTCCTCGACCTCGATGGACGAGACGTTCTCGCCGCCGCTGATGATCACGTCCTTCTTGCGGTCGCTGATCACGAGGTAGCCGTCGTCGTCGAGACGTCCGCCGTCGCCGGTGTGGAACCAGTTGCCGGCCTGCGCGTCGGCCGTCGCGTCGGGTTGCTCCCAATACCCGTCGAGGTTGTGGTTGGACTGCGTGATCACCTCGCCGTCGACGTCGATCTCGACGCGCACGCCGAGTGCAGGTGCACCGGCGCGTCCGAGCCGCCGGGCCTGTTCGTGGGCATCGAGCTGCGTCCACTCGGCACGCATGCGGTTCACGGTGACGATCGGCGACGTCTCGGTGAGGCCGTAGATCTGGCAGAACTCCCAACCCAGTTCCGCGCGCACCCGTTCGATCGTCTTCGTCGGCGGCGGCGCGCCGGCGCACACGATGCGTACCCGATCGCGTCCGGGAATCTCGCCGTCCCAGGTAGCTGCACCATCCAGCGCGGCGTTGACGACAGCCGGCGCGGCGCACATGAGCGTGACGCCGTACTGCTCGACGCGGTGCAGGATCTCGGTGCCGTCGACCTGGCGCAGCACGATGTGCTGCCCGCCTACCCCGGTGACGCCGTAGGGCATGCCCCACCCGTTGGCGTGGAACATCGGCAGCGTGTGCAGCAGTACGTCCCGGTCGGTGATCGAGGTGTGCAGCCCGAACA
>DATGFB010000324.1:0-4883 GCA_035309605.1 Jatrophihabitantaceae bacterium | reverse complement strand
ACGTCGCCGCCTTCAAGAAGAATAGTGAAGTGTAATAAGTAAGATGATAGTCTAGGCGGGCTGAGCGCGGCGACGGGAGTGAGCGTGGATTTCAATCTGACGGACGAGCAGGAGTTGCTGTGCAAGACTGCCCGGGAATTCGTCGCCAGCACCTGCCCGCCCGAACGGGCCAAGGAGTGGGACGAGAACGGCGAATACCCGGAAGTCCTGTACCGCGGGCTCGCGCAGCTCGGCTGGTTCTCGCTGCCGTTCGCAGTCGAGGACGGCGGTGACGGCGGCGGTCCGATCGAACTGGCCCTGCTCGCCGAGGAGCTCGGCCGCTCCAGCTTCGACATCGCCATGTGCTTCATAGGACCACTCATTCCTGCGCTCACCATCTTCAAATGGGGGACCGACGCCCAGCGCGAGTGGATCCGCTCGAAAGTGATGACCGGAATCGAGCGCATCGCCGTGGGCATCAGCGAACCCGACGCGGGTTCGGACGCCGCTGCGGTGCGCACGACGGCAGTCGACCAGGGCGACCACTTCGTGGTCAACGGACAGAAGGCGTGGTGCACCGGCGCCGGCCTGCCTGCCGTAACGATTGCGATGTACGTGCGAACCGGCCCGCGCCAGCCCAAGCACGGTGGCCTGACCCTGCTGCTCATCGACCCCACGTCGCCCGGCGTCGAGATTCGGCGCACGCCGACGCTGGCCCGGCACATCCTCGGCACTAACGAGGTCTACCTGCACGACGTCATCGTCCCCAAGGAGAACGTCGTCGGCGAGCAGGACGACGCCTGGCGCGTGCTCCTGTCGAACCTCGAGCTCGAGAAGGTGCTGCTCTCCGGTGGGTACGTCGGCGCCGCACAGGCAACGCTCGACGAGATGCTCGCGTACTCCAAGCAGCGGCACGCGTTCGGGCGGCCGATCGGCACCTTCCAAGCGCTGTCGCATGCGATGGCCGACCTCCAGGTCGAGATCGACTCGGCCAGGCTGCTCACACAGCGGGCAGCTTGGCTGCTAGCCGCGGGGGAGGAGTGTTCGCGTGAAGGCGCGATGGCCAAGTTGAAGGGGTCGGAGACCTACGTCGCCGCCGCCCGGCTCGGCATGCAGGTTCTGGCAGCCCATGGATTTTCGACCGAGAGCGTGATGAGCTACCGCTATCGCGAGTCGATCGTGGCGACGATCTCCGGCGGCACGAGCCAGATTCAGCGCAACGCCATCGGCCGCAGCATGGGACTGCGCAGCTACTGACAGTCGACGCGCACACCGAGCACTCGCGCGTTACCGAGCAGAGGACGCATCGTGGGGCCGCTGACCGGAGTCCGGGTACTTGAGATGGCGGGGCTCGGTGCCGCGCCGTTCGGCGTGATGTTGCTCGCCGACCTCGGCGCGGACGTCGTACGCATCGACCGGCCCAGCTCGAGCCGTCGCGAGGCCGACAACCACGAACGCCAGACGCGCGATGCCGACCCGACGCGCTACTGCACCGACCGCGGCCGTCGGCACGTCGTCGTCGACGTGAAGAGCGAGGCCGGACGCAGCACGGTTCTCGACCTCATCGAACGAGCGGACGTGTTGGTCGAGGGATACCGGCCGGGCGTGATGGAGCGCCTCGGCTTCGGCCCCGACGTCGCACTGCAGCGCAACCCGCGGCTGGTCTACGCGCGGATGACCGGCTGGGGACAGGACGGCCCGCTCGCGCAGCGCGCCGGCCACGACATCGACTACATCGCCATCGCCGGTGCGCTCAACGGCTTCCGGCGAGCGGGCGAGCGCCCGGTGCCGCCGGTGAACGTCGTCGGTGACATGGGTGGCGGCGGCATGCTGTTGGCGCTCGGCGTGGTGTCGGGACTGTTCGAGACATCTCGCTCCGGGCGCGGTCAGGTCGTCGACGCGGCCATGGTCGACGGTGTCGCGCTGCAGATGACGTCGGTGCTGGCGATGACTGCGCAGGGCCGGTGGCGTGACGAGCCCGGCACGAACTTCGCCGACACGGGCGCCCCGTTCTACGAGGTGTACGAGACGGCCGACGGCGGCCATATGGCGGTCGGGGCTATCGAGACACCGTTCTACGACGAGTTGTTGTCGCGGCTCGGGCTTGCCTCGGACGATCTGCCGCCCCGTGCAGACGAGAGCCGGTGGCCGGAGGGCAAGACGATCCTCGCCGACGTGTTCCGCTCCCGCACCCGCGACGAGTGGGCCAAGGTGTTCGCGGACTCCGATGCATGCGTCGCTCCCGTACTCACGCTCACTGAAGCACCGCAGCACCCGCACCTCGCCGCGCGCGGCACGTACGTCGAGCGCGACGGGGTCGTGCAGCCGGCGCCGGCGCCGCGCTTCAGCCGGACGCCGGCCGCACTGCCGGTCCCGCCGGGCGCCGAGCCGGTCGACCCGGCAGAGGTACTGCGCGACTGGGCGCGGCCGCTATGACGGTGTCATCGCGCCCAGCACATGCTTGGCGATGATGACCTGCTGGATCTGGCTGGTGCCCTCGTATATGCGGAACAACCGAGCGTCGCGGTAGAACCGCTCCACAGCCACACCGCGCATGTAGCCCGCACCGCCGTGGATCTGCACCGCGCGGTCGGCAACGCGGCCGACCATCTCGCTGCAGAAGTACTTCGCCGCTGCGGGCCCGACCTTGCGGTCCGTGCCCGCGTCGAACGCGCGCGCTACTTCGAGCAGCAGGCTGCGGCCGGCGTAGAGGTCCGTCACCGAGTCGGCGATCATGCCCTGGACGAGTTGGTACTCACCGATGGCCGGGCCACCCTGGCGCCGCGAGCGCGCGTACGACACCGATTCGTCGACCAGCCGCTCAGCCATGCCAACGCACAGCGCCGAGATGTGTACGCGGCCGTGCGCGAGGCAACGCATCGCCGTCGCGAACCCGACACCGACGCCATCCGCGCCCCCGACGACCGCGTCGGCCGGCACGTACACGTCGTCGAGCAGGACGTCAGCCGTCCATGCGCCGAACTGACCCATCTTGTGGTCGCGCGGCCCGATGGTCAGGCCGGGCGTATCGCGGGGCACGAGGAACGTCGTGATGCCGCGAGTCGCGCGCGCTTCAGGATCGGTGCGGGCGAAGACCATGAATACATCGGCCAACGGTGCATTCGTGATGAAACGCTTTGCGCCGTTGAGTACCCACCCGTCACCCTCGGGACGGCCGGTGGTCGCCAGCCCGGATGGATCGGACCCGGCCTCGGCCTCGGTGAGCGCGAACGATGCGGTCACCTCACCGCTGGCGATGCGGGGCAGCCAGTCCTTCTTCTGCTCGTCCGTGCCGCCCTCGAGCAGGACGTGGCCCGCGATGCCGTTGTTGGTGCCGAACATCGACCGCAGCGACGGCGTGGTGTAGCCGAGCTCCATGACGAGGCGACTCTCTTCGGTCATCGAGAGGCCGAGGCCGCCGTGCTCCTCGGGGATGGCGAAGCCGAACAGGCCCATTGCCTTGGCTGCTTCGCGGATCGCCGGAGGGACTTCGTCCTTTTCGTCGATCTCGGTTTCGAGCGGGACGACCTCCTCGCGGACGAACTTCCGTACCGTCGAGTACACGTTGTCGAGGTCGGCAGGATCCACCGGAATCTCCTCACCCCTGGCTGGCCGGGTGGAAATGGTTAGATGATTGTGGTAAGTGTACGATAAAACTCTCTCCACAGCGAGGCTCTCGGATGACCGACTGGATCACGTTGCTCAAGCGGGCACACGGCGCGGACAACCCCGCGATCGTCGCCGCCGACACGACGTGGACCGGGCGTGAGCTGTTGCAGCACGCCGCGTCGGCACTCGACTGGCTGGTGTCGATCGGCGTTCCGGAGGGCGCGGCCGTGCCCGCACTCCTCGAGACCAACGGCGACGCCCTCGCGCTTGTGACGGCCGGTGCGGCCGGCCGGCGACCACTCGCTTTGCTCGGCCCGCGGCTGACCGTCCGGGAGCTCTGCGCGTGCGTCGACGGGCTCGACGCGCCGGTGATCGTCGCCCAACCCGAGTTCGCGGAGTTGGCCGGGGACGTCGCGGCAGCGAGCGGGCGCAAACTCGTCCTGGTCGAACCGTTCGGCATGTCGTCACGGTCACTGCCGAGCCCACGTCCGTCCGACGCAGCGGTGATCCTGCATACGTCCGGGACGACTGGCGCGCCGAAAGCGGTCCGCTACCGCCACGACCGGTTGGCGCGGCGCGTGATCGTGAACGCCGGGTTGCAGCAATTCGAACGTGGCAGCGTCTTCGCCACCGCGTCGCCGTTCCACCACATCGCCGGCCTAGGCAACATCCTCGTGGCGCTCGCAGCGGGCGGCAGTGTCGTTGCGTTCCCGAAGTTCTCGGTCGAGGGGTGGCGCGCGCTCGCCGACTACGGCGTCACGCATGCGCTCGCCGTGCCGACGATGATCGAGATGCTCCTGCGCGAAGACGCGCTGCCTGTCTCGACCTTGCGCGTGCTGCAGTACGGCGCCTCCCCGATCCATCCGGAGACGCTGCGCCGGGCGATGGATGCCTTGCCGGGCGTGGACTTCCTCGATCTGTACGGCCAGACCGAAGGCAGCCCGATCACCTGCCTGACGCCCGCGGATCACCACCGCGCCGCGGCCGGCCGCGAGTGGTTGCTGCAATCGGTCGGGCGCGCCGCGCCCGGTGTCGAGGTGCGGATCGAAGCGCCCGACGACCAGGGCGTCGGCGAGGTAACCGCGCGCGCCGCGCACCTGTTCTGCACGAGCGACGACGGCTGGCTGCGCACCGGCGACATGGGGCGCGTCGACGACGAGGGCTACCTCTACCTCGTCGGCCGGCGCGGGGACAAGATCATCCGCGGCGGCGAGAACGTCTACCCGATGGAGATCGAGAACGTCCTGCAGGAGCATCCTCAGGTTGCCGAAGCCGCGGTTGTCGGCGTCGCCGAT